>DAOMFH010000360.1:0-2684 GCA_035429705.1 Actinomycetota bacterium | reverse complement strand
ACGACGCAACACTCGCGACCCGCCCAACCGGGCGGCACCCCTTCCGCGGCCCTGCCCAGGACCCAAACCCCCGCCGCGGCTGTCAGCCGGCCACAGCAACTGCACGGTTGCCAAGCTCACCGCCGGACAACTCAGCCCGCCCTGCCACGCCCCACAAAGGGGCAAACACTGAGCAACCGGGACTGCCCCCTCGAATCCGAAGAACCCTGCAACCGAGATGACGGAAACCACCATCGTCCTGGTGGCGATGCTCGTGGCCGCCGCGATGGCCGCCGCGCTGTGCACGGTTGGCTACGCGCCTGCGATCTACGACATCCTGCGGCGTCGTACGGAGGCTACTCAGCGCGTGGCTGAGGGGTGCCTGCGCCGGTAGAACGCCTCGAAGGCGAAACTGCCGAACAGGGCCACGAGCAGGGTGATCCACGTCGCCGGCGAGCCAGACCGCACAGCGTCGACCAGCAGCGCGACGAACAGCGCCGCATTGAGGATGACGGCGGTCCACAGCGGCCACGCCCTGGCCCCGGTGTGCGAGCGCAGTCGCAGGTGTCCGTAGCTCACGCTGCCATAGACCACGAGGAAGGCCAGACTGGTCATCTGGCCGACCGCCGACAGCGGGAAGAAGAGCACGAACAGGATGGTCACGAGCCCGGAGACGAACAACGCGACCGGCGTCGAGCGCCACACGGTCTTGGTCAGGGAAACCGAGATCTGGCGGTTCTGTGCGACGTCGTAGCCGATGTTGGAGGCTGCGAAGATGGTCGCGTTCACGGCCGAGGCGGTGGCGAGGATCGCGGCCCCGGAGATGACCAGGAAGCCCACGTTCCCCAATACCGCCTCACCGGCGTCGGCCAGCACGTGCCCCGCGTCCTGCTGCATCTTGGCCACACTGAGCAGCCCCACCACCAGCGTGCTCACGACCAGGTACACGACGGCCACGATCGCCAGGGCGCTGAACATCGCCCGGGGCAGTTCCTTGTTGGGATGCAGCATCTCGCCGGAGGTGTTGGTGACGACGCCGAAACCCTGGTAGGTGACGTAGAGCAGTGCCGCACCGGTCAGGACCCCGATCATGCCCTTGGGGTGCTCCCCGCCCAGCACTTGCCCGAAGTCGGCTTTACCGACCCCCAGCGCGACGAAAGCCAGCAGGATGGCCGATTCGATCGCGATGATGATCGTCTCCGCACGCCCCACCAGTTTCGTGCCGACCATGTTCACGAGCGTGAACAGCGCAACGATGCCGGCTCCGACGGCCTTGGCGACCCAGCCGGGCGGGTCGCCGCCCATGACCACGGTGAAGTACTCGGCGAATCCTGAAGCGTATAGGGCGGTCGCGATCAGATATGCGACGTACTGGAAGACATTGAGCCCACCGGAGACCACACCCTCCCCGAACTCCTCGAGGAGGAACTGCGCGGCTCCGCCACGGCTGGGGTACTTCGAACCCAGTTTCGAGTACGAGTACACGGAGAAGGCCGCGGCGAAGCCGGCGAGCAGGAAGGCAAAGGGCAGCAACGAACCGGTGCTGTCGACCGCCAAGCCCAGCAGCGTGTAGAGGCCGGCGCCCATCATCCCGCCCACCCCCATCGCTGTCGCGGAGATGACGGTGATGTTCGCCTTCGCGGCCGGAGACTTCACCAGCGCCGCGTCTCCCATTCGGGCAGCGACGGCCGCTCGGCGCCCAGACTGGTGTCGTTGCCGTGGCCGGGATAGACCCAGGTCTCGTCGGGCAGCCGGTCGAAGATCTTCTCCCGAACGCCGGCCAGCAGGGTGTCGAAATCCTCCGGCCGCCAGGTCTTGCCCACGCCGCCTGGGAACAGACAGTCACCGGTGAACAGGTGCGGCTCACCCTGCGGATCGTCGTACAGCAACGCGATGGAACCGGGGGTGTGGCCGATCAGGTGGATGACCTCCAACTCACAGGTACCGACATGGATCCGTTCGCCGTCCTGTACCGTGCGGTCGACTCGGGCTCCGATGGCCTGCGCATCCACCGCATGGGCGATGCTGATCGCACCGGTCCTCGCTAGGACGTCGCCGAGCGCCGACCAGTGATCGGGATGGCCGTGTGTGGTCACCACAGTCGCGACGCCGTCCGGACCGATCAGATCGAGGATGCGTTCGGGCTCGGCCGCCGCGTCGATGAGCAATTGCTCCCCGGTGCGGCGGCAGCGAAGCAGATACGTGTTGTTGTCCATCGGTCCGACCGCGAGTTTGGAGATGCTCAGCAGGCCGAGTTCGTGAACCTGGGCAGGCCCGCCCACGCGCGTCTTCCCGGTGTACGTCATGACCCCCAACCTACTCCTCACCAATGCCCGCACCACCCCCGTGCACGCTGACCCGGCGGTCATTGGCCAGTGCCAGAACCACGGCGACCAGGGTGGGCAGCAGCGCCGGCACGGTGGGGTCTGCGGGTCCGAACACCCCGGAACCCCACAGCAGCGCGCCGCACAGGAACCCGGTGGTGATCATGATGGCCGAGAGTGCCCGTCCGCCGGACTTGCGGCGCTCGGCCGGCGTCTGCACGGCGGTGTGCACGGTGGTCAGAACGGCCCCGGTGTTGGCCGTGATCCAGCCCTGGATCGCGGGGGTGCGGTACACGGCAGTGGCCAGCCCGGCCAGGGCAGCGCTTGTCACGGGGACAAGTTCGGTGGCAGGGCTGTCCAACGCATGTCGCATGACCGAGG
>DAOMFH010000359.1:0-2695 GCA_035429705.1 Actinomycetota bacterium | reverse complement strand
TTGTCAGGGTGCGCGGCAGGGTGCGGAACGAACCCGGCCCGGACACCTTCACGATGACCGCGCGCAATCGCATCACGGGGGAGATCTGTCAGGGAACCCTGACGTTCTGAAGAACAGGTACAACCAGAGGGAGACAGCAATGAGAGCCAAACGAGCCGCAGCAGTCGCGGCAGCAGCGATGATCGGAGCCGGCATCGTCATGCCCGCTGCCAGCGCCCAGCCCCCGGCGGCTGCGCCGGTGGTCGTCCGATCGGGTCCCGACTGGACCGCCCACCAGGCCCACAACCAGTTCCGGGCCGATCTGCGCGAGGCGCGCCGGGAGTTCCGGGCCGACATGCGGGAGGCGCGCATCGAGTTCCGCCAGGATCTCAGGGAAGCCCGCCAGGAGCACCGCATGCGCTTCCGGGAGGCCCTGCGGGAGTTGCGGCAGGCACTGCGGGCGGCACGCGAGGCCTTCGTCGCATCGGTGAAGCAGGCCAACGAGAGTTTCATGGCCAGCATCTCGGCCAGTCGTGAGACGCTGCTGGCCGTGCTGCGTGACCCCAACGCGACGATGGCCGAGCGCAAGGCGGCGGTCGCTACCTACCGGGCCGAGACGCAGGAAGCCCGGGAGGTCCGCCGCGCCGCGATCCAGGACGCGATCGCCACGCACAAGGCGGCCCGCAAGGCGGCGCGTGAGGCGTTCCGCACTGCCATCGGCTGGTAGCAGTCGACGGACCCGCCCACCGGACCCGGTCCTCGTGCCACGGACCCGGCGGGCGGGTTCGGTGCTGCCCGCACCGGTTCGCAGGGGGACAATCAGTCATGGCTGAGCGGGAGTCCGGCGCGACTCAGCGGGCGGTCGTGCGCCGCGAAGTCCTGCGGTTCGCGGTACCGGGGGTGCTGGGTTTGGTCCTGCTGGCGCTGGCGAGCCTGACCGCAGCCGTCGCCGTGGCCCGCGAGCAGGCGGTCAACGAGGCCCGCACATCCGCGCAATGGTTGGCCCGGACCGTGGTGGAACCGCGACTGGACAGCGGTTTGCAGTCCGGCGCGCCGGCCCGGATGGCCGAGTTGGACGCGGCGTTCTCGGCCTCGATCCGGGACTCGGATGTGAAGGCCATCCGGTTGTGGAACCAGGACGGGGTGATCATCTACTCCAACGACCCCCGCCTGATCGGTGAACGGTTCCCCATTCCCGGCGGTGGGCAGGGCGGCACGGTCCAGGGCCTGGCCGATCCGGACCGCCCGGAGAACCGCTATCTGGACCCCGACCTGACCTGGGTGCAGGTCAGCCTGCCGGTGGTGGGCAAGGACGGGTCGCGCTACTTGTTCCAGATCAGTGAACTGTCTTCCAGCCTGCACCAGGAGGCGCGCGACGTGTGGATGTCTTTCGCGCCCATCCTGGCCGGCTCCATGATCCTGCTGGCGACCCTCCTGGTGCTGCTGGGAGTCCGGATGGCCAGGCGGATCAGTGCGGAGTTGCGCACCCGGGAGGAGCTGCTGCAGCGGGCTGTGGACGCCTCCGAGGCTGAGCGCCGCCGGATCGCCGCGGACCTGCACGACGGCACCGTGCAGCAACTGGCGGGGCTGTCGTTCGCCCTGGCCGGGATGGCTGCGCAGGCCCGGGGCGACGGCTCGGCCGCCCTGGCCGGGTCGCTGGATCAGGCCGCCCGGACGTCCCGGACCGCGGTCGGGGAGTTGCGCACCCTGCTGGTCGACATCTATCCACCCAATCTCGACAGCGGTGGGCTGGCTGCGGCCATCGCCGATCTGCTCGATGGGGTGGGTCAAGGCATGACGGTGGATTCCGAACTCGTCGACCCGCCGGGGCTGGATCGAAGCGACCGGGCCGCCTTGTACCGGGTGGCCCGAGAGGCCCTCGCCAACGTGGTCAAACACGCCGGGGCGTCGCGGGTCACGGTGCGATTGACAGCGGATGCGGGCACGGTGCGGTTGACTGTTTCCGACGATGGCTGCGGGTTCGAGCCGGCGGCCGATACCGGGGATCACCTCGGCCTGCGGCTCATGGCCGACCTGGTGGCCTCGGTGGGAGGTCGTCTCACAATCACGTCGGCGCCCGGGGCCGGGACGTCGGTGAACGTGCAGTTGGAGCGCTGATGATCGAAGTCGTACTGGTCGACGACCACCGGGTGGTGGTCGAGGGACTGCAGCTCCTGCTCGCCGCCTTCGACGACGTGGAGGTGGTCGGATCGGCCACGGACGGCCGCGCCGGTGCCGAACTGGCCATCGCCGTGGCGCCCGACGTGGTGCTCATGGACCTGTCCATGCCCGTACTGGACGGGGTGCAGGCCACCCGCCTGATCGTCGAGGCGGACCCGCAGATCGCGGTCGTGGTCCTGACCACCTCCACAGAGCGTGAGCAGGTGCTGCGCAGCTTGGACGCCGGCGCGGTGGGGTACCTGATGAAGGACATCTCCGGGGAGGAGCTGCACGAGGGTATCCGTGCGGCCGCGGCGGGCGGATCGCCCATCGATCCGCGGGTGGCGCGCCTGCTGGTGGACGCGCGGCGGGCCGGGGCCTCGCGCCCGGGATCGGCCCTGACCGGCAAGCAGCAGGAGGTCCTGGCACTGGTTGCGCAGGGGTTGCCCAACCGGCTGGTGGCCAGGCAGTTGGGCGTCAGTGAGAAGACGGTGAAGGCCCACCTCACCCAGATCTACGCGACGATCGGGGTGACCGACCGGGTACAGGCCGCGAT
>DAOMFH010000358.1:0-2700 GCA_035429705.1 Actinomycetota bacterium | reverse complement strand
CGGTTGCCCTTGGCCAGCATGATCATCGACCCGCCGGCCTTCTGGAACTGGTCCACGTAGGAGTCCATCCGGCCGGCGGTGGTGGGGCCGAACGACCCGGATGCGTAGCCGGCGGGTGTCTTGGCCGGGCCGGCGTAGTAGACCGGGTGGTCCTTCATGTACTGCGGCATCGGCTGGCCCTGGTCGAGCAGGTCCTTGATCCGGGCGTGGGCGATGTCGCGGGCCACCACGAGCGTCCCGGTGAGGCTCACGCGGGTCTTGATGGGCAGCCGGTGAAGGTCGTTGAGGATCTCGGGCATCGGCCGGTTCAGGTCGACCGGCACGACGCCGTCGTCGAGGTGCTCGTCGGTGACGTCCGGCAGGAAGTGGGCTGGGTCGCGCTCGAGTTCCTCGAGGAACACGCCGTCCGGGGTGATCTTGGCCAGCGCCTGCCGGTCTGCGGAGCAACTGACTGCGATGGCGATCGGGGCACTCGCGCCGTGCCGCGGCAACCGGATGACCCGCACGTCGTGGGCGAAGTACTTGCCCCCGAACTGTGCGCCGATGCCGAACTCGCGGGTCTGTTCGAGGATCGCCTGCTCCAGTTCCAGATCGCGGAAACCGTTGCCGTCCGGGCCGCCGTGGGTCGGCAGGCTGTCGTAGTACCGGGCGGTGGCGTACTTGGCGGTCTTGAGTGCGAATTCCGCACTGGTGCCGCCCACGACGATCCCGAGGTGGTAGGGCGGGCAGGCAGCTGTGCCGAGAGCTCGCAGTGAGGAGTCGAGGAACGTGCGGAACGTCTCCGGGTTCAGGATCGCCTTGGTCTCCTGATAGAGGTACGACTTGTTCGCGCTGCCGCCGCCCTTGGCCATGAACAGCAACTCGTACTGCAACTCGTGGCCCGGCTTGGTGTCGGCGGCGATCTCGATCTGGGCGGGCAGGTTCGTCCCGGTGTTCACCTCGTCCCACATCGTCAAGGGGCTCATCTGGGAGTAACGCAGGTTCAGCTTCTGGTAGGCGTCGTACACACCCTGCGACAAGGCCTGCTCGTCCGGGCCCTGCGTCAGCACGTGCTGACCGCGCTTCCCGGAGATGATCGCGGTACCGGTGTCCTGGCACATGGGCAGAACACCGCCGGCGGCGATGTTGGCGTTGCGCAGCAGGTCGAGGGCTACGAAGCGGTCGTTGGGAGACGCCTCCGGGTCGTCGAGGATGTTGCGCAGTTGCTGGAGGTGTCCGGGTCGCAGCAGATGTTGGACGTCGCGCATGGCGGCGTAGGTCAGGTTCCGCAGTGTCTCGGGGGCGATCTGCAGGAACTGCCGGCCCGCCAGATCGACCACCTCCACCCCCTCGGTGGTGAGCAGTCGGTAGGTCGTGGTGTCCTCACCGCGGGGGAGCATGTCGACGTATCGGAACTCGGGCATGCCACCAGCCTAGATCGTGATCCCCCTGCGCCCAACCCCGAACTCAACCGCCCCGCGTGGGAACATGGGTCCGTGCGCTCACGGGGTCCAGCAGTCATTGCCGCGGCGCTCGCCGGGCTTCTCCCGCTGATGGTGAGCACGCCGGGACATGCTGCGCGCAACCCGAAGATCGTCTACCTGACCTTCGACGACGGACCCAACTCCATGAATTCCCCGCGCTTGCTGCGGGTGCTCGCCCGCGAGCACGTCCCCGCGACCTTTTTCCTGGTGGGCCAGTCTCTGGCGCTGGACCCGGAGCATGCGACCCGGTTGTGGCTGAGCGGTCACGCGGTGGGCAACCACACCTGGTCGCACGCGAATCTCACGCTGCTGGATCCCCTGTCGATCACCCAGCAGGTGCGATCCACCCAGCGGCTGATGGGCCCGGGCGGGGGGATGTGCGTGCGCCCACCATATGGTGCGGTGAACGCCACGGTCAGCGGGGTTCTGAAGGGGATGGGAATGCGCACGGTGATGTGGACCGTGGATCCGCAGGACTGGGCTCACCAGGATGCGGCCTACATCACCGGTCACGTGCTGTCGCACGTCCGTGACCGGTCGGTGGTGCTGCTGCACGATGGCGGGGGGCCCCGCTCCGCGACGATCGCGGCAGTCAAGGAGTTGATTCCCCAGTTGCGCAAGCGCGGGTACGAGTTCAGTACGGTCCCGGCCTGCCGCGTGCCCTTCACCGGTTACATGACTGATGCCGCGGTCCCCCGAGCGAAGCCGCAGAAACCGGTGGGCCCGGCCCCCTCGCCGAGTGGCACGCCGAGTGGTCCCACTAGTTCCCCCGGGACGGGGCCATGAGCCAGGATCGGGGCCGGCGCGGGCTGCGCGACCTGGTCCTCAGCCTGTCGGTGGTCGGGGTGGTCGTCGTCTTCCTCTTCGTGGTGGTCTGGCGCCCGCCGCCCGATCCGGTGCGCCCCGTCGATCCGGCGCCGATGCTGGCGAACGCCCGGGAGCAGGCCGGCTTCCCGGTTCTGGCACCCGCGGGTCTGTCGGACGAGTGGCGGGCCACGTCGGCGCGGTTCGAGGCCGGCGAGAAGTCGTCGACCTGGTTCCTCGGATACGTGACGCCGCAGGAACAGTACATCGCGGTGACCCAGACGGACGGCGACAGCGAACCCTTCATCGCGGCGCAGACCCTGAACGGGAAGTACGAGGGCGTGCTGACCATCGACGGCGACCAGTGGCAGGAGTACGTCGCGGGCGACCAGCGCTCCCTGGTCCGGACCACCCCGCGCAGCACCACGGTGGT
>DAOMFH010000357.1:0-2701 GCA_035429705.1 Actinomycetota bacterium | reverse complement strand
GAATTGCATACAAAGGAGTTCTGCTGATGCCCACCGCCCCGCTCGACCTGTTCGCCATCGACTCCCTGCTGACCGACGAGGAGAAGGACATGCGCGACGTCGTGCGCACCTTCGTCGAGCGGCGGATCAAGCCCGAGGTGGGCGGCTGGTTCGACGCCGCGCAGTTGCCGGTCCGCGAACTCGCCCGCGAACTGGGCGAACTGGGCGTGCTCGGCATGCACCTGGACGGCTACGGCTGCGCGGGCACCTCCGCGGTCGCCTACGGCCTGGCCTGTCTGGAACTGGAGGCCGGCGACTCCGGCATCCGCTCCCTGGTCAGCGTGCAGGGGTCCCTGGCGATGTTCGCGATCCACCACTTCGGGTCCGAGGAGCACAAGCAGCGCTGGCTGCCCGAGATGGCCGCCGGGCGCGCCATCGGCTGCTTCGGCCTGACCGAGCCCGACTTCGGCTCCAACCCCTCCGGGATGCGGACCACCGCCCGGCGTGACGGGCAGGACTGGGTGCTCAACGGCACCAAGATGTGGATCACCAACGGCTCCGTGGCCGACGTGGCCGTGGTCTGGGCCCGAACCGACGACGGCATCCGCGGCTTCGTGGTGCCGACCGACACCCCCGGGTTCTCCGCTCCCGAAATCCACCAGAAGATGTCCCTGCGCGCTTCGGTCACCAGCGAACTCGTCCTGCAGGACGTGCGGCTGCCCGCTGATGCGATGCTCCCGCACGCACAGGGGCTGCACGGTCCGCTGTCCTGCCTGAACGAGGCCCGCTTCGGTATCGCCTTCGGCACGGTGGGGGCGGCCCGCGACTGTGTGGAGACGGCCATCTCGTACAGCGTCGACCGGGTGCAGTTCGACAAGCCGATCGCCGGCTACCAGCTGACCCAGAAGAAGCTCGCCGACATGACCCTCGAACTCGGCAAGGCGATGCTCCTGGCCCTGCACCTCGGACGGCTGAAGGACGCCCACCAGCTCGCCCCCGAGCAGGTGAGTCTCGGCAAATTGAACAACACCCGCATCGCCGTGGAGACCGCCCGCACCTGTCGGGGCATCCTCGGGGGCAACGGGATCACGCTCGAGTACCCGATCATCCGGCACATGAACAACCTCGAGTCCGTCATCACCTACGAGGGCACCGAGGAGATGCACACGCTGATCATCGGGCAGAAGTTGACGGGCATCCCGGCCTTCCGCTGACATGACGACCCAGACCGCGCGGTTGCGCACGCGACTGCGCACCGACATCCTCTCCGGCACGCTGCAGTCCGGGCAGAAGATCGGTCAACAGGCGCTGGCGTCGCGATACGGGGTGAGCCGGATTCCCTTGCGTGAGGCATTGACCGAACTGCAGGCCGAGGGCCTGGTGCGTCATGTTCCCAACCGTGGCTTCTTCGTGACCGAGATGAGCATCGAGGACATGGCCGAGGTCTACCGGTTGCGCGAACTGCTGGAGGCCGAGGCCATCAGCGCAGCGTGTCACAACCTCAGCGACGCCGCCCTGGAACGGATCGCCGAACTGGCCACGCGGGTGCGAGCCGGTCTGGGCGCCGGGGACACCGACCTGGTCGCGAAGGCCAACCGGGAGTTCCACTTCGCGGTGTTCGACGCCGCCGGGATGCCACGGCTGTCACGGATCCTGTCCTCGCTGTGGGATGCCACGCAGGCCTACCGACGGCTGTACTTCCTGGAACCGGAGAACCACGAGCACATCGTCGCCGAACACGAAGCGCTCCTGGCGGCACTGCGCCGACGCGATCCCGGCTCGGCCGTCGCGGCTCAGGCGCAGCACCGGGCCCGCTCACTGGCGAAGGTAGGTTCCGGTCTGCGGTGAGCCGCATCGACACCGACCCCGAATCAACCGCTGCGCCGGCGCCCTGCCTCAACCGGAGGTGATCGCCGAAGTGCGCGGACCCCGGCCGGTGATCGAGGATAGGGCCGGACGTTCTTGCGGACCGAGGAGGAGTCATGGGATACGCCGAGTCGTACGAGCGCAGCCTGCGCGATCCGGACGGCTTCTGGCGGGAAGCCGCAGCCGCGATCGACTGGGTCCAGGAGCCGACGGTCATCTGCGACGACTCGGCTGCTCCGCTGTACCGCTGGTTCTCCGACGGAATCCTCAACACCTGCCACAACGCCGTCGATCGCCACGTCGCGGCCGGTCGCGGCGACCAGCCCGCACTGCACTACGTGAGTCCGGTGACCGGCACCCGGAGAACACTGACTTACGCCGAACTGCTGACCGAGGTGAGCACATTCGCCGGGGCGCTCGGGGATCTCGGAGTGGGCGCCGGGGACCGGGTGGTGCTGTCCATGCCGATGATCCCCGAGGCGGTCGTGGGCATGCTCGCATGCGCCCGGATCGGGGCGGTGCACTCCGTGGTCTTCGGCGGGTTCGCCGCCCATGAACTCGCCGCCCGCATCGACGACGCCGAGCCGAAGGTGATCCTGTCGGCCTCCTGCGGTATCGAACCGAGCCGGGTGGTCGCCTACAAACCCCTGCTGGACGACGCGCTGGCGCAGTCGGCCCACTCCCCCGAGGCCTGCGTCATCCTGCAGCGCCCGCAACTGACCGCCGAGATGGGCGAACGCGACCACGACTGGCGCGAACTGGTCGCGCGGGCGACTCCGGTGGAATGCGTGGATGTGCGCGCCACCGACCCGCTGTACATCCTCTACACATCCGGCACCACCGGTAAGCCCAAGGG
>DAOMFH010000356.1:0-2711 GCA_035429705.1 Actinomycetota bacterium | reverse complement strand
ACCGAACTGCGCGGCAGACGCGCTGTTCACTGTCAGCGTCACGGGCGGCGTTTGCGCCCGGCGGCTGATCGGGGACACTAGAGACCATGCACAGACCGCGCCGGGTGGCGATGATCTCGATGCACACCTCCCCGTTGGCCACCCCGGGCAGCGGCGATGCCGGCGGCATGAACGTCTACATCCGCGAGGTCGCCGAGGAACTCGCTCTGCAGGGCACCGAGGTCGAGATCTTCACGCGGGCGACCAGTGCCGACGAGCCAGCACGGCACAGCCCGGCTGACGGCGTCACCGTCCATCACGTCCCGGCCGGACCGTTCGCAGGGCTGCGCAAAGAACAACTGCCCGCCCAGATGTGCGCCTTCACCGCCTCCGTGCTGCGTTCGCAGGCGCATCGGCCGGAGGGCTACTACGACCTCGTGCACTCCCACTACTGGCTGTCGGGCCAGGTTGGCTGGGTTGCGGCCGAACGGTGGCAGATCCCGCTGGTTCACAGCATGCACACGATGGCGAAGGTCAAGAACCTCGCCCTCGCCGCCGGCGACCGCCCGGAGCCGTTCGAGCGGGTGCTGGGCGAGGAGCAGGTCGTCGCGGCCGCCGACCGCCTGATCGCGAACACCGAGTCGGAGGCCGGCGACCTGGTCACGCTGTACAGGGCGGATCGCGATCGCATCACAGTGGCCCTGCCGGGCGTCGACCTGGAAGCGTTCTCCCCCGGCAGCATGACTCAGTCCCGCGGGCTGCACGGCTTCGCCGACGACGAGATCGTGCTCCTGTTCGTCGGCCGCCTCCAACCGCTCAAGGCGCCGGACATCCTCGTGACCGCCGCCGCCGAACTTGTGGCCCGCCATCCCGAATGGCGTCCCCGCCTGCGGGTGGTGATCAACGGCGGTCCGTCCGGGTCTGGTGTCGACCGGGCGGAGGAGCTGCCGAAGTTGATCGCGGACCTGGGGTTGCAGGACGTGGTGAGGCTGATGGCCCCGGTGAGCCGCGAACACCTGCCCGCCCTGTACCGCGCCGCGGACGTCGTGGTGGTTCCCAGCTACTCCGAGTCGTTCGGGCTGGTGGCGGTCGAGGCACAGGCCTGTGGCACCCCGGTGGTGGCCAGCCGCGTGGGCGGCCTGACGACCGCCGTGGGGGACGGCGGGATCCTGATCGACGGACACGACCCCCGGGACTACGCCACTGCACTGGAATCCCTGGTGCGCGATGCCGGCCGGCGGCAGCGCATGGCGAGGGCCGCGCGATACCACGCGCAGCGGTTCAGCTGGTCCACCACGGCCACAGTGACTCGGCGGACCTACGAACAGGCGCTGCGCGAGCGGGCCGTCCCCATACGGCGGTACGCATGATCGACCGGATCGTCGGCTGGCTGGCGGAGTCGGGCCTCGAAGCCGACGTAGACGGCAACGCCATCACCGTGGTGCTGCCCGGCGAGCGCAAACTGCGCACCGCCTGCTCGCTGGTCGTGGGCGAACACTCGGTCTCGGTGAACGCATTCGTGACCCGACGGCCGGACGAGAACACGGCCGGCCTGCACCGCTGGCTGCTCGAGCGCAACCGCCGCCTGGCAGGCATCGCCTACGCCATCGACCAGCTGGGCGACATCTACCTCGTCGGCCGGATCCCGGTCCCGGCCATGACCCCGGAACTGCTCGACCAGGTGCTCGGTGCAGTGCTGGCCGAGGCGGACGGCTCCTTCAACACGATCCTGGAACTGGGCTTCCGCACCGCCATCGAACGGGAGTGGACCTGGCGACTGTCGCGCGGGGAATCCACGGCGAACCTGGCGGCGTTCGAGCACCTGCGGCCCACTGACTGATCCGGCCGGCGGGGCGAACCGCGCCGGTGCCACACTGGAAGCGTGGTCGGGCAGCAGCCGGCGGTCCTGCGCCCGGCGGACGTGGCCGCATCGTTCGACGGCCCGGCCGGGGCATATGTGCATGTGCCCTTCTGCGAGTGGATCTGCCCGTTCTGCCCGTACAACAAGGTCCTGGCCAACGACGATCTCGCGGCACGCTACTTCGCAGCGCTGCGCACCGAGGTCGACATGTACGCCGGCCGGTTCACCACCCCCTTCACGTCGCTCTACGTGGGCGGCGGCACCCCCACCCTGTACCCGCAGCAGTTGGCCGAGGTGGTGGGTCGCATCCCGGTGACCGGTGAGCGGGCCATCGAGGTGCTGCCCGTACACGGCACCCCGCAGCGGCTCGACGAACTGGTCCGGATCGGCTTCACCGCCGTCAGCATCGGCGCGCAGTCGTTCCATGACCCGGTGCTGCGCCACCTGCACCGGCCCCACGACGCGGATCAGGCGCGAGCCGCGGTGAGCAACGCACTGGACCGCTTCGAATGCGTCGACGTGGACCTGATCGTCGACGTGGCCCTCGAGAATCCCTCACGCCATCCCGGGGCGTTCCTGGCCGACGTGCGAACCTGTTTCGAACTCGGCGTGGACCAGGTCAGCACGTACCCGCTGATGCGCTTCGGCTACACCCCTTTCGGCGCCGCCCGGCATGACCGCCGACGCGAGCACGAGGTGCTGGCGCAGGTCACCGCACTGGCCGCCCGGATGGGCTACGAACGCCGTTCGGTGTGGACGTTCAACCGCATCGGCTCGGCCCCCTACACGTCGATCACCCGCCGGCGGTTCCTCGGGTTCGGGGCGGGCAGTTCGTCGTTCGCCGGACAGGACTTCTACGTCAACCACTTCG
>DAOMFH010000355.1:0-2713 GCA_035429705.1 Actinomycetota bacterium | reverse complement strand
CTTGCGTCAGTCACAC
Organism: Actinomycetota bacterium; assembly: GCA_035429705.1. Taxonomy (GTDB): domain Bacteria; phylum Actinomycetota; class Actinomycetes; order S36-B12; family UBA10799; genus JADKAV01. Next base: position 2,697 of record DAOMFH010000355.1, on the reverse strand, counting down.
ACCGCACCACGCGAGGCCGAGCCCACCAGGCGCGCGTACTTGTGCAGGACGCCGCGCTGGTAGCGGTTGGGCAGCGGTTCCCACCCCTGCCGCCGCTTCGCGAGCTCCGCCTCGTCGACCAGCAGATCCAGCGTGCGCGCGGTGAGATCGATCCGGATCCTGTCGCCGTCGCGGACCAGGCCGATGGGCCCACCGTCCACGGCCTCGGGGGCCACGTGGCCGACGCACAGTCCGGTGGTCCCGCCCGAGAACCGGCCGTCGGTGATCAACAGGACGTCCTTGCCCAGGCCCGCACCCTTGATCGCTCCCGTGATCATCAGCATTTCCCGCATGCCCGGCCCACCCTTGGGACCTTCGTAACGGATGACCACCACGTCGCCGGCCTGGATCGTGCCGTCCTCCAGCGCCGCCATCGCGGCCTGTTCGCGCTCGAACACCCGCGCCGATCCCTCGAAGACGTCGACGGGCACCCCGGCGCTCTTGACCACCGCGCCGTCAGGGCACAGCGACCCGGACAGGATCGTGATCCCGCCGTGGGAGTCGAGGGCCGAACCCACGGCATGCAGGATCTTGCCGTCGGGGTCCGAGGGAGCGATCTCGGCCAGATTCTCGGCCACCGTGCGCCCGGTCACTGTGAGACAGTCACCGTTGAGCAGGCCGGCGTCGAGCAGCGCCTTCATCACCACCGGCACGCCGCCCACCCGGTCCACATCGCTCATGACGTACTGGCCGAACGGCTTGAGGTCACCCAGCAGCGGCACCTGCGCGCCAATGCGGTGGAAGTCCTCGAGTTCCAGGTCCACATCGGCCTCGTGTGCCATCGCGAGCAGGTGCAGTACAGCATTGGTCGAGCCCCCGAGCGCCATCAGCACCGTGATCGCGTTCTCGAACGCCCCGCGGGTCATGATCTGGCGGGCGGTGATCCCCTGCCGGATCAGGTTGACCACGGCCTCCCCGGACCGGCGCGCATATGTGTCCCGCCGCCGGTCGACCGCCGGTGGTGCCGCTGATCCGGGCAGGGACAGACCCATGGCCTCGCCGATGCTGGCCATCGTGTTGGCGGTGTACATGCCACCGCACGCACCCTCGCCGGGGCAGATGGCCCGCTCGATCTCATCGACCTCCGCGCGGGTGATGAGCCCACGGGCGCAAGCCCCCACCGCCTCGAATGCGTCGATGATCGTGACGTCGCGATCACCGACCTTGCCCGGCAGGATCGACCCGGCATACACGAAGACCGCGGCCACATCCAGGCGCGCGGCGGCCATCATCATGCCCGGCAGGCTCTTGTCGCAGCCGGCGAACGTGACCATGCCGTCGAGCATCTCGGCGTTCATCACGGTTTCGACCGAGTCGGCGATGATCTCCCGGCTGACCAGTGAGAAGTGCATACCCTCGTGACCCATGCTGATCCCGTCGGACACCGAGATGGTGCCGAACTGCAGCGGGAACCCGCCGGCGGCATGCACCCCCTCCTTTGCCGCCTGCGCGAGGCGGTCCAGGGACAGGTTGCAGGGCGTGATCTCGTTCCAACTCGAGGCCACCCCGATCTGGGGCTTGTCGAAGTCCTGGTCGGTCATTCCGACCGCGCGCAGCATGCCGCGCGCCGGGGCACGTTCCAGTCCGTCGGTGACCACGGAACTACGGGGTTTCATGTCGGTCATGGCGCCAGGGTAGTCGCCGGGTCCGGTGGCCCGGTCCGGGGCGTGGGGGGCCGCCTGCGACACTTGACCCGATGTACTCCACGTTCATGTTCACCGGCACCGACGGCACTGAACTGCTCGGCTGGACCAATGATGGCGACGGGCCCGCGGTCGTCGTCTGCAACGGCATGGGGGTTCCGCCGGAGGCGTGGCCCCGACTGCTCGACCCGCACTGCGGGTACCGGGTGGTCGGCTGGAACCACCGCGGCGGGCTGGGTTCAGGGCGTCCGGCCGATCCCACGCGGATCCGGGTCGAGGACCATGCCGCCGATGCGCTGTCCCTGATGGAACACGCAGGCATCGACCGGGCGTTGCTGGTGGCCTGGTCGGCCGGGGTGAACGTCAGCTTCGAGATCGCCGCGGCGCACCCCGAGAAGGTCGCCGGGATGCTCATGTGCGCCGGGGTCCCGGGCGGCACGTACGATGCGGCCTTCTCCACGCTGCTGGTCCCGCGACCACTGCGCAAGGGCTCCGGACTGCTCGTCAGCCACACCGGGCGACTGATGGGCAAGCCACTGACGATGCTGGCCCGGGCACTGCCGAAGGGTCCCGCCTTCGCGGAGGTCCTGCGCCACAGCGGATTCATGCTGCCCAGCGCGCAGACCAAGGACATCGTGCCGTGGATCCGCGGCTTCCTCGAACACGACTTCGAGTGGTACTTCCAGCTCATGGTCGCCGCCGCCGAGCACGAGCCCATGGACCCGTCGTTCGTGCAGTGCCCGATCACGGTGGTGGCTGGCGGGTTCGACGTGATGACCTCCATGCGTGACGTGGTGGCCTTCGCCCAGAAGATCGACCATGCCGAGGTGCATGTGCTGCACGCCACCCACTTCGTGCCGCTGGAATACCCCGACGAGGTCATGGCCATGCTGGACGGCCTGCTGGTGCGCAGCGACCTGACCGCGCCGGTCGAGCTGGTCGAACGGGCGGATCAGGAGGCGCCGATCCTGGCCGACACGATTGTGGAACTGTCGGAGCAGGTCGCCCACTCCGG
>DAOMFH010000354.1:0-2725 GCA_035429705.1 Actinomycetota bacterium | reverse complement strand
ACGTGCGCGGACGGCCCGCCGACGTAGCGGAACAGCGGCAGGTCGGCGGAGTCAGCGGCCGCGCGGGCCACCGCAAGCGACACCCCGAGGATGGCGTTGGCACCCAGTTCGCTCTTGTTCGGCGTGGCGTCGAGGTCGATCATGATCTGGTCGATCAGGCGCTGCTCGCTGGCCTCGATGCCCTCGACCTCGGCCGCGATCCGGTCCTCAACGGCCGCGACCGCTTCGAGCACGCCCTTGCCGTTGTAGCGCTGCCCGCCGTCCCTGCGCTCGGAGGCCTCGAAGGCGCCGGTCGATGCCCCGCTGGGGACCGCGGCCCGGCCCAGCGAACCGTCCTCCAGCGCCACCTCCACCTCGACGGTGGGGTTGCCCCGCGAGTCCAGGATCTCCCGGGCGATGACGGCGACGATTTCAGCCACGATTCCTCCTTGGGTCGGCTGCCTCCGAGCCTACCGGGACCGGAACCGGTGGCGACTACCAGCGCAGCGCTGGGTTGCGGTTGAACGTCACCGTGCCCTCACCATTCGCGGTGACGGTGATGTTGTCCACACCCGGATCGTCGGGCGCGACCGCGCTCAACCGGACCTTGGAACCCTTGAGCTTGCCCTTCAACTTCGCGGTCACGTACTGGCTGGATTCCTCGGTATCGGTCTCCGTGTGGCAGCCGCCGAAGTCGTCGCGCCGCTCGGTCACCTTCGTCACCGGCACGTAGCCTTCGACCGCGACCGTCACGTTCTTGTCCTTGAGCTTGATCTTGCGCCCGGCCCCCATCTTGCCGAAGTCCCGCACCGGTCCCGACATTCCGATGTCGGCGTGGCCGGTGAACGTCCCGGTCTCTTCCCAGGTCTGCCCGGTGCAGGGATTCCACGAGACGGCCGGGATGCTGCCCTCGACCGAGTAGCTGATGGTCACCGGCCCGTTGGCCGCCTTGTTCCACCCGTACGCGTCGCCCGGTCCGAGATAGAGTTTCCCGCCCTTCCCGGAGAACTCGACCGTGATCGTGGTCGTCTCCCCACCGCCACGGTCGTAGTTGTTCTGCTCGGTGAACGTGTAGGTCCCGTCGGCCTTCGCCTTGACCATCTTGTAGTAGGCGGGACTCTTGTGCCCGGCCGCACTGGCGGGCAGGACGGACCCCGCCGCACACAGCGCCACCGCCACCGCGATCCGACTCGTACGGTTCATGACCGCCTCCTCTTTCCGCTCACCTGGATGCCCGGCAAACCTAGCCGCCCACCCCCGGGCACGGCAAGTGGCCGGATGGGCGAACTCTGCGCGCGGATTACTGCCTCTCCCGCCGCACCAGTTCGTCGCGCAACGCCCGAGCCGCTCGCCTGGCTGCCGCGTCCGCGTCGATGCCGCGGGCACGTGCGGCCGCCACGATCTCGAGCACAACCTCGCCGGGGTCGAGGTCGTCGAGCAGCGCGTCGACCCGCGGATCCACTGCCGGGGTGGGCACACCGCCCTTCTCGGCCCGGTGCAGCAGCTTCTCGATCAGCGGCAGGGCGGGCATCGCCATCGGCACCCCGTCGGTGACCGAGGTCCGACCCTTCTCCCGGCGCTTGCGCTCGAACCACGCGGCCTCGACGTCCCCGGCGGTCTGTGCGGTCTCGTCGCCGAACACGTGCGGGTGCCGGGCGACGAGTTTGTCGGCGATCCCACCGGCCACATCGTCGATGTCGAACGGCTCGTCGGCCTCCTGCCCGATCCGGGCATGGAAGACCACCTGCAACAGCAGGTCGCCGAGTTCCTCGACCATCGCCTTCCGGTCTTCGGCGTCGATGGCCTCGATCGTCTCGTACGCCTCCTCGACCAGATACTGGACCAGGCTCGCGTGGGTCTGCTCGGCGTCCCACGGGCAGCCGCCCGGCGAACGCAGGCGGTCCATGACCGCCACGAGGTCGATCAGTCGCTGCCCTCGGCTCACTACTGCATCTGCAGCTGCGTCAGGGCGTCCGTGGCGTCCGCAGGTGCCGACAGATCGTCGGGCAGCGCGCCCACCGACAACTGCTGGGCGTCCCAACTGCCGAACCGGGGACTGATCTGCGGGTCCAGTTGGTCGCTGACGAACTGCACCTGGGCGAGCAGGCCGGACTGCCCGGAGGGGTCGTCCGGCGTGACACTGACCTTGGACAACTCCTGGATCAGCAACGTCGTGCGCACGACATCGGGGATCATCTCGGGCACAACCCCGGCCTGCAGCGCACTCTGCTCCAACGCCTCCGCACCCCCGGCGCGCTCAGTCTCCTTGGCTATGGACGCGTCGACCGCGCCCTTGGTCACCGAGACGCCGCGCTGCTGCGCGAGCTCATCGACGAGTTCGGCGACCACCCAGCGGGACAGGATGGCTTGTGACACCTGTGCGCTCTCCGGGATCCCCAGCCCCTCGGCCAACCGCGAGGTGGCGTCGGCCAGTTGTGCGTCGGTAAGCCGCTCTTCACCCACGACAGCGGCGGATCCGGCCAGCGTAGGTCCACATCCGGCCAATGCGACACCAGTCGCGAGTACCACCGGAATCCACCGTTTGATCGACACGCCCACACCTCCGCCACGCCTGCGTCCTCAGCCTACGCGCCACCTGCACTCTAGCCGCTGCGCACCACCGACTCGGCTGTCAGGCGAAGTGGTGCACGGCGTCGGGGCCACGCACAACCCGGCACCCCGGCCGCCACCCACCTTCTGGTGAAGAACAGACACCTCACGTGTCACATCGTCACCAAAACCCCCC
>DAOMFH010000353.1:0-2732 GCA_035429705.1 Actinomycetota bacterium | reverse complement strand
CAGATCGCCATGGCCGCGGCGCGGTCCCAGATGTGGGTGCCGCGCTCGAAGTAGGCGTCGAGCACGCCCTGCGCGACCCAGCACAGGTCCACGGCCGCGGCCCCGGCCCGGCGGATGTCCCGCACGCGGGGCAGCAGTCCGGCCACCACTTGGCCCTGCTCGGCGCGCACCTGGGCGCGGTAGCCGAAGCCGGTGGCAACCAGGGCCTGGTCCAGGTTCCGGCAGGCGGAGGCACGCATCGTCCGGCCGTTGACCTCCGCCGACTCACCGGCCACCCCGCGCCACACCGACCGCAGCCCGGGTGCGTTCACGACCCCGACGGCAGGCACGCCGTTCACCAGAATGCCGACGCTGACCGCCCACACCGGCAGGCCGTAGAGGTAGTTCACGGTGCCGTCCAGCGGGTCGATCACCCAGGTGACGTTCGTGCTGCCCTCGCGCTGCCCGCCCTCCTCCCCGATGACGGCGTCGTCGGGGCGCTGCTCGAGGATGGCCTGCACCAGCAGGGCCTCGGAACCACGATCCATCTGGGTGACCACATCAGTGCCGGAACTCTTGGTGGACACCACGGCCCGGTCCGTCCAGCCGTCGACGAGGAACTGGGCCGACACCGCGGCCGCCCGGGTGGCGATGTCCAACAGGTCGCTGTTCATAGTGCCTCCTCGCACAGGGCCGGTTTCGGTGAGCGCGGGTTCGGGCAGCACCCGACCGGGCACCGGGTGGGCAGTGGCCGGCCGAACGCCACCTCGGGGGTACGACCGGCCCGCACGTCACGCACCCAGTCGGCGATCCCGGCCACGAATGCGGGGTGCTCGGCAACGGTCTTCGCCCGCAGGAACCGGATGCCCAACGATGCCGCGGTCGCGGCCGCCTCCGTGTCCAGATCCTGCACCACCTCCATATGGTCACTCACAAAACCGATCGGGACCACGACAACCTCTCTGACGCCCCGCTCGGCCAGTCGGGTCAGATGATCGTTGACGTCCGGTTCCAGCCACGGCACCTGCGGTGGCCCGGAACGCGACTGGAACACCAAGTCCCAAGGATGGGTGTGTCCGTTGCGGACGGCCACCTGGTCGATCAGGTGCCCTGCCAGTTCCCGGTGCTGCGCAACATACTGCCCACCGCCGATCCCCGCGACCTGCGCCATGGCGACCGGCAGCGAGTGGGTGGTGAACAGGACGTGGGCATCGGGCTGCGCGGCCTCCAGGCCCGCGTGCAAGTGCGCGAGGCTCGCCCGCACGAATCCGGGTGCGTTGTAGTAGGGCGGGATCTTGACCATCTCCAGGTCCACCGCGTCCGGCATCGCCCCGGCAAGATCCTCGCGGTACTGCCGGCAACCCGAGTAGGAGGAGTACGCGCTGGTCAGCACCGCGATGGCCCGGGTCACCCCGTCGGCGGACATCTGCCCGAGCGCGTCGGCCAGCCAGGGTGCGCTGTTGCGGTTGCCCCAGTAGACCGCCAGCCCGTCGGGGGCAAGGGTGTCGGCCAGTGCCGCTCGCAACCGCCGGTTCTGGGCATTGATCGGCGACACCCCGCCGCGCGCGAGGTAGTGCTCGGCCACCTGCCGCAACCGCTCGGCCGGGACGTCGCGACCGCCGGTCACCCGGTGCAGGAACGGCATCACCTCCGGTACCGATTCCGGACCTCCGAACGACACCAGTAGCACAGCATCCATGCCTCCCATGGTGCCCACCGACCCCGAACGGTACATGCGTGCGGTAGTAGATTTGTTCAGTGTTCGGCCCATATCGTGACGTGCTACGCGCTCCTGGCGCGCGCGCATTCACGAGCGCCGGTTTCGTCGGGCGGCTGTCCATCTCGATGATGGGACTCGGCGTCGTCCTGCTGTTGACCGCTCGAGGCGAGTCCTACGCCGTCGCGGGTACTGTTGCGGCCAGTTTCGCGCTGGCGGCGGCCATCGGTGGCCCGGTGGTGAGCGGCTTCATGGACCGGCACGGACAGAGCCGGGTCCTGCCCTGGGCGGTGGGAATCTACACCGTGTGCATGGTCGGCCTGATCATCTCGCTCAACTCGAAGTCCCCGTTGTGGATCGCCGTCCCGCTGGCGATCGGTGCGGGCATGGTGATGCCCAACTTCGGGGCCCTGATCCGGGCACGGTGGGCGCATGTGCTGCCGGGTTCGCGAGGTATCCACGTCGCCTACGCCTGGGAGAGCGTCCTCGACGAGATCGTTTTCGTGGTCGGTCCGCCGCTGGCCACGATGCTGGCCCTGCAGGTCCATCCCGCCGCGGCTCTGGTGGTCAGTGTGATGGTGGTCCTGGTGGGGGCCGGCCTGCTCGTTCCCCAGCGGACGAGTGAACCCGCCCCGCACGGCCGGGCCAAACGGGCCGGCGGTGCGGCCGTACGCAACCCGGGAATGCCGCTGCTGTTCGGGACATTCGTGTTCGTGGGCGGCGTCTTCGGCTCGTTCGAGGTGGTGACGGTCGCCTTCGCCCAGGAACAGGACGCCCGTTCCGCCACCGGTGTGCTCCTCGCGCTGTACGCGTTCGGCTCGCTGCTCGCCGGCATGGTGTACGGGGTGCTGAGTCCCCCGGAGTTCCATGGCCGACGGATGATCCTGATGCTCACGCTGATGGCCGTGGTCACCTTCGGGTTCCCGGTGGCCCCCACCGTCCTGGTCCTTGCCCCGGTGGCGCTGCTGGCCGGGCTGGCGGTGTCACCCGTGCTGATCTCGGGGACCGCCCTGACCGAACGGATCGTGCCCTCCGC
>DAOMFH010000352.1:0-2735 GCA_035429705.1 Actinomycetota bacterium | reverse complement strand
ACGCCGGGCCCACGCCCCCTCCACAACTGGGCAACCATCCGCCCGCACCGCCCAGTTGTGGAGCCAAGACACAGTACAAATCCCCCATAAGCCGCATACCCCCTCCACAACCGGGCAGATGATCTTGAACAGCATGCCCGCCCGCCCAGTTGTGGTGTCGAAGCCCACGCCGCGCCGGGCCCACGCCGCGCCCAGGGCCGGGCACCGAGGCGAAGTGAAGTCCCGACCGGGGTACTCAGCCGGGGGAGAAGAAGTCGTGGATCGCCTGCGCGATGCCTTCAGCGATCTCCTGGCGGACATGCGGGTCGGACAACCGCGCCAGGTCGGACGGGTTGGACAGGTAGCCGGCCTCCAGGCGAACCGCCGGCATGCGGGTCATGCGCAGCAGGTCCCAGGTCTTCGCATGGGTCTGGCAATCGTCCAGGTGCGTTCGCCGCACGATGTGCGCCTGCAGGAGCTCCGCGAACCGGCGGCCCACCATCGAGGTCGTCCGTGAACTTCCGTAGTAGAACGTGGCCGCACCCCGGCCGTTTCCGGAGGGTTCCCAGTCGCAGTGCACCGAGATCACCAGGTGGGCTCCAACCCGGTTGGCGAACGCCGCCCGTTCGGCATCGCTGGCCGGTGACAGGTGGCTGACCCCCAGCGGACGCGTGAGCAGCACCTGGGTGCCGACAGCTGACAGCCGGCCCTCCAGCCGCGAGCAGATGTCGTCGATGACGAACTGTTCGGTGATCACACCGAGATCGCGGCCGGGGTCGTTGCCCCCGTGTCCCGGGTCGATGACGATCACTTTGTCCGCCGTGCCGGTCTGCAGCCGGGCCAAGGTCTGCCGGTCGCGCATGGCCTCGGGCGCCCCGCCGCTGACCGTCCGGTTGAGCCGGTCGAGTTCACGCAACGTGTCCGGCCCGCACACCCCGTCCGGCTCCAGACCCACGTTGCGCTGGAAGTCACGCAGTGCGTGATCGGTGGAGGGCCCGAAGATGCCATCCACCCGCCCGCTGTTGAAGCCCATGTCGGTGAGCCGGCGCTGCAAGGTCATGGCGTCGTCACCGATCTGCATGTGACCGGCGGAGTAGGACAGGACCCGGTCACCGAGCCGCCAGCGCACCTCCTCCAGCCGGCGATAGGTTTCCGGCCCCACTATCCCGTCGACGTTGAGGCCCTGACGCTGCTGGAAGGCGCGTACGGCCGAGTCCATCGCATCGTCGAACGTGGCGCCGGCGGTGGACTCCAGCATGCCCAGCCGGATCAGGCGGTCGCGCACCTCGGCGACCACCGGCCCGGTGTCACCGAGTCGGGCCACACCTCAGCCGAGGTAGTCGCTCAGGTCCGCCAGCAGGTGCGCCTTCGGCTTGGCACCGATGATCTGCTTGACGAGCTGCCCGCCGGAGTAGACGTTCATGGTTGGGATCGAGGTGATGCCGTACTGAGCGGCGGTGGCCGGGTTCTCGTCCACGTTGAGCTTGGCCACGACGATCTGGTCGTGGTCGCGGGCGAGCTCCTCGAGGATCGGCGCGACCTGGCGGCACGGACCACACCACTCGGCCCAGAAGTCGACGATCACGGGTTTGTCGCTCAGCAGCACATCCTCGGCGAAGCTGGCGTCGGTCACGGTCTTGGTGGCGGACATGGAACTCCTTACAGTTGCCTCGACTTCAGAGCCTAGTGCGGGGGTGTGTCAATGACCGGCCAGGTACCGTTCGGCGTCCAGAGCCGCCGCACAGCCACTGCCGGCCGCGGTGATCGCCTGACGGTAGGTGTGGTCGACCAGGTCACCGGCGGCGAACACGCCGTCCAGGTTGGTCCGGGTGCTGCGGCCCTGCACGATCACGTAGCCCTCGTCGTCGAGGTCGATCTGACCCTTCACAAGTTCCGAGCGGGGGTCGTGGCCGATCGCGACGAACAGACCCGTGACGGGAAGGGTGCTCTGCTCACCGGTCACCCGGTTGTGCAGCCGCAGGCCGGAGACCTTCTCGTCACCGAGCACCTCGAGGACCTCGGAGTTCCACACCACGTCGATCTTCGGGTCGTTGAGGGCTCGCTCGGCCATGATGCGGCTGGCGCGGAACTCGTCGCGCCGGTGGATGACGGTGACCTTGTCGGCGAACCGGGTCAGGAACGTGGCCTCCTCCATTGCCGAGTCGCCACCGCCCACGACCGCGATGTTCTGACCCCGGAAGAAGAAGCCGTCGCAGGTCGCGCACCAGGAGACCCCGTGGCCGGACAGGCGCTTCTCGCCGGGGACGCCCAGTTCGCGGTAGCCCGAACCGGTGGCCAGGATGACCACGCGCGCCCGCCACACGGTGCCGGCGTCATCGGTCACTTCTTTGACGTCCTCGGACAAACGCACTGACACTGCGTCCTGAGTGACGATCTGCGCCCCGAACCGCTCGGCCTGGCTACGCATCGCCACCATCAGGTCCGGACCCTGGATCCCCTCGGCGAAGCCGGGGTAGTTCTCCACCTCGGTGGTGTTCATCAGTGCGCCACCGGCTGTGACGGCACCCTCCAGCAGCACCGGCTCCAGTTGGGCCCGGGCCGCGTAGACCGCAGCCGTGTAGCCGGCTGGGCCGGAACCGATGATGATGACCTGCCGAACGTCGTTCACGCGTGACTCCTTCTGCTCTCAGCCTCAAGAACAGCAATAGGGGGGTGGGGTATTCCCCGGTCCAGTTCGATATCTAGAGGGTAGCCGCGGAGTCATCGACGTCGAAGAGTATGTGCCGGATCACCGT
>DAOMFH010000351.1:0-2759 GCA_035429705.1 Actinomycetota bacterium | reverse complement strand
GACAGGCATTCCGGGCAGGCGTTCACGATCGGTCCCTATCGGTAGTGGTGGTAGGGGGAGTCGAGCAGCAGCGACACGACCTCGGCCAGCCGCCAGGTCACCAGCGGGGAGTTCCCGCGCAGTGGGGCACTCGCGGACTTGCCGATGAAGTCCAGGACCGCCTGGCGGTGCTGCGGGGCCATCGGGACGCCGAACAGCGCTTGGGCGATCGCATCGACCGCCTCACCGTGGGTGGCGGGCAGGGTGGCAGGCAGCACCCGGTCGCGCAGCGCCGGCCGGGTCAACTCATCCGGCCACCAGCCGGAGGCCAGATTGCGGGTGGTGTTCCAACGGTTCAACGTCACCGCGGTCGACGACCAGGAGGCGGCGATGTCCGCCCAGCCGGTCGGGAAGGCCGCGCCGAACGGGGCCTGGCCCAAGGACTCCGCGATCCATACCAACGAGGTCTCGGCGCCGATGCCTGACTCCTCCGGCCCGATGCCCAGCACCCGGATGGTCGCGATCATGCTCTCGAACGGTCGCGAGGTCTTCGCCCCGACCGAGGCGCGGAACGGCCCGGAGTCGAACAGCTTTCGCAGCACCGGGGTGATGGCGGTGTCGTGGGCCAGGTATTCGGCGGCCAGTTCCTGCACCAGGGCGTCCGGCGGGGTGTCCGCCACGAAACGCCGGGCGAGTTTTGTGGCGATGCGCCGGGCCGTGGCCGGGTGCCGCGCCAGATAGCGCAGGTAGGCGCGGGCCACCGACTCCCCGCCGGTGCGGGTCTGGTTGGCGTGTGTGAAGTCCAGAACCCGCACCGCACCCACCCAGTGGCGCCACGGCTTGTACTCGTATTCCCCGGACTCCCGGTCCACGCTGAGCCCGGTGAGGATCCGCGCGGAGTCGAGGACATCCCGCTCGTCATATCCCCCTTCGATCCCGACCGTGTGCAGTTCCAGCAGTTCCCGGCCCTGGTTCTCGTTGGGGTGCTCGGCTTCCGAGTCCCGGTTGTTCAGGTAGGTGAGCATCGACGGATGCAGACTGGCCGCGATCAACAGGTCCTCGAACCGGCCGAGGCTGTGGCCGCGGATCACATGCTGATAGTGCGCCCGGGACTCCTCGATGTCGTCGCTGGGCACCGTGACGTTGAAGTGGTTGGCCCAGAACTCCTCCATCACGGTCAACAGCTGCCGCCGGCTCCACGCCGCCCGGATGACGTGACCGGTGTGCACGCCGGTCAGCTGTCGCCAGCCTTCACGGCTCCCGGAACGAATGGCGTGCTGCACCTCCCAGATCGGCTCGGCCTGGTCGGGCAACCGGGCCAGGATCTGCTCGCATCGACTGTCATCGATCCCCTGGGGGTTCAGCTGCTGGTCGAGCCATCCGTCCGGACCGCCGGCCTGGGCCACCTCGGCCAGGGACTCGGGGCTGGCGCCGTAGCCCGCCCGGCGCAACACATGCCGGGCCAGATCCGCGGCCAAGTACGGGTTGTCCGACATCACCGGCGGCTTCGGGCCCGGCGGCTCCGGGCTCGGCGACGGGGAGGGCGGTGACGGAGTCGTCTCCACCGGCGGCTTCGGCGGGGGGTCGGTGGGGGCCGGATCCGGCTTGGGGCGACCCGGCTTGAGCAACCGCAGGTGTAGTTGCCGGGAGTAGACGAGGGCTTTGCGCTTGGGCGACCAGACGTAGGGGATCCGCACCCACTTCCGGCCACGCTTCTCCAGCACCCAGTGCTTGCCGAACCGGACGACCACCTGTTTGCGCCGGAACGAGCGCACCCGCGTGATGCCGGTGGCCGGGTCGTAGGCGTACTTCAGTGGGATCTGCTTCTCCACGGTGCGCAGGCCACCGGCTTCGGCGGTCCTGGGGGCCAGGCCGAGCAGGCCGACGAGGCCGGCGGCAGCACCGGCCAGCACGTCGCGGCGTACCAGGGTCTCCATGCTGCGCTCTCCAGTCGGTTCCACCAAGGGTCGGCTGCGCAGCCGCCATACTTGACCCGAGTCGCCCGATGGGCGCAGACATCGCACCTGGGGGACCACGGAAGCTTCGGAGACGGAGGGCCCGACGCCCCCTGGTCGGGTCCGCCAACCTACGCTACCGTAGGTTCGTGAGCATCACCCTTGACCGTCCGGCCACCCGCAAGCCGCGCCTGCGCGGTTGGCTGCACTTCGGCGCGGCCCCGCTGTCCTTCGTTCTCGCCCTCTCCTTGCTCACCATCACCCCGATGCTGCCCGAGCGGGTCGCCGTTGCGATCTACGCATTCACCACGGTGATGCTGTTCAGTGTCAGCGCCTCATACCACCTCGGTGCGGGCGGACCGCGGGTCAACGCCTTCCTCAACCGGCTGGACCACGCCAACATCTATCTGTTCATCGCCGGCAGTTACACACCCTTCGCCGTCGCGCTGGGCGGACCGCTGGCCTGGCTGGTCCTGGCGCTGGTCTGGACCATAGCGCTGGTCGCGATGATCACCCGGGTCAGTTGGCGCTCAGCGCCCCGCTGGCTGGCGGTGGGCTCTTACATCGGGCTGGGCTGGGTGGCCGTCCTGCTGCTGCCGGCCATCTGGTCGACGTTCGGTCCCGGCGTCGTCGCGCTCATGGCGGTCGGCGGACTGCTCTACACGGCTGGCGGGGTGGTCTACGCCCGCAAGGCGCCCAACTTCCATCACGGATGGTTCGGATTCCACGAACTCTTCCACGCCCTGACGATCTCGGCGTTCCTGTTCCAGTTCACCGGTATCGCGGTCGCAGTGACCCAGGGTCAGTAACCGAGGCACCACCACC
>DAOMFH010000350.1:0-2769 GCA_035429705.1 Actinomycetota bacterium | reverse complement strand
GCACGGCGAAGGGCGCCGCCCCCACCAGGCGACGCCCTCCCCGCGGATCGATGACTACCCGCCGATGGCGGCGTAGACCTCCTGCTCGGTGTACTGCTTGGTGCAGAAGAACCAGTCCTCGCAGACGACGCCCTCTTCCTTGCCGTCGACGCGGTCCTTGGCGGTGCCGCAGGAGCCGGCCGGCGGGACGATCACCGGCTCGCCGGGACGCCAGTCGGCCGGGGTGGCCACCGACAGCGCGTCCGCGGTCTGCAGCGCCACGATCACGCGCTTGAGCTCGTCGAAGTTGCGGCCCAGGCTCAGCGGGTAGTAGATGATCGTCCGGATGATCCCCTTGGGGTCGATCACGAACACCGCGCGAACCGCCTTGGTGCTGTCCTCACCGGGCATGATCATCCCGTACTTGCCCGCGACGTTCATGGTGATGTCCTCGATCAGCGGGAACTGCACCTCGACGTCCTTCATGTCGCGGAAGGAGATCTTCTCCTTGATGGTGCGCAGCCAGGCGATGTGGCTGTAGAGGCCGTCGACCGACAGGCCCACCAGCTTGGTGTTGAGGTCGGCGAAGTCCTGCTCCATCGAGGCGAAGGTCATGAACTCGCTGGTGCAGACCGGGGTGAAGTCGGCCGGGTGGCTGAACAGGATCACCCAACTCCCCTCGTAGTCGCCCGGGAAGTTGATGTCGCCCTGCGTGGTCACTGCGGTGAACGCCGGCGCCGGGTCCCCGATGCGCGGCATGCTGGTCGTCTCGGACACGGTGTCCGTGGTCATGGTCGTTCCCTTTCCCTTGGTTGTGCGTGTGGTCACTTCTTGCTGGTCGGTGTCTTCTGACACTCGGGGCACATGCCCCAGAAGACGATCTCGGCTTCGAGATCCGTGAACCCATGCCGGTCCGGCGGGGCCAGGCAGGAATCGGCCCCGTGGTCGCAGGCCAGATCCACCACTTGGCCGCACTCGCGGCAGATCAGGTGGTGATGCCTGCCCTCGTCGGCCAGTTCGTACAGTGCGGGGCCACCACCGACGTCGATGCGCTGGACGAGTCCGGCGTCCACGAAGTCGTTCATCACGTTGTAGATCCCCTGGGTGGATGCGGCCCCGGCTCGCAGGCGCACCTCGTGGGCGACCGCGTCGGCGGACACATGCCGCCGGGCCCCGAGAACCTGCAGCACGGCGACCCGCTGGGCTGTCACCCGCAGACCCCGCTCGCGCAGTTCTCGCTCGATCTTCTCCACTTTTCGAGTGTAACATATGTTTTAGTTATTACAATCTTAGAGGAATGCGGCGGAGAGCAATCCCGCGTTGTTACCCTGCAACAGATGAAGAGGATCCTGCTGCCCCTGACCGGCGCGGCCGTCGCGCTGGGCGCATTCGCCGCCCCCGCCCAGGCCGCCACGAACGACAAGCCGCTGGTCTACATATTCGTCGTCGACGCCCTGGACGGAGACCAGTACGACCAGGGTCGCCTGCCGTTCGTCAAGGGGCTGGTGGACAAGCGCGGCACGTACTACCAGGAGTCCCGGGCGATCATGATCGCCGAGACCAACCCGAACCACACCGCCATGATCACGGGTGCGTACGCGGACACCTCCGGCATCCCGGGCAACGACTTCGCGCTCTACGGCCACGGCGCCAAGTCGGTCGAGGGCTGCCCGCTGGACACCACCGGCGCGGGCCCGACCGACGCCGGCCTGGCGCCGGCCTGCGTCAAGGCGCAGACGTTCTTCCAGAGCACCGCGGTCAAGGCCGTGCGCAACAAGGTCACCTCCGCGGGCATCTTCGGCAAGCCGAAACTGGCCACGCTGTTCGCCGCCAAGCGCTCCAAGAACAAGTACGCCGCGGACTACCTGTGGACCCCCTGCACCTCCACCAAGGCCGACTACTGCCGCAAGGTCCCCACCAACACGTTCCGCTACGCGAACGACGAAGCAACCATGAGCGCCGTGCTGGCCAGCGTGCGCGACGGCGTCAAGACCGAGAACGGCAAGCGCAAGAAGGCCAACCTCACCTTCGTCAACCTGCCGACCGTGGACTCCACCGGTCACCTGCACGGCGCGGGCAAGAAGTACCGCAAGGCGGCGGCCTCCGCCGACGAGCAGATCAAGCGGTTCGTGCGCCAGCAGAAGAAGCTCGGGCTGTGGTCGCGCACCGTGATGTTCGTGGTCAGCGACCACTCGATGGACACCACGCCGCAGAAGGTCTCGCTGACCGAGATCCTGATCGCCGCGGGCATCCCGGCCGCCTCGTTCCACGTCGTGCAGAACGGCGGCACGGACATGGTGTACCTGACCGACCGCACCTCCCCCGACCGCTTCGCGCTCCTGCAGCGGATGCGCGCGGCGGCGCTGGCCAGCGCCTCGGGCAACGGGATCGACGAGGCGCTGTACCGGGAGCCGAACCCGGCCGACGGCGACGTCACCCACACTCTCGACACCGTCCACCCGGCCTGGCACCTGGCCGGTGAGCGCACCGGCGACCTGGTCGTCACCCACCTGCCGGGCGGGGCGTTCACCGACCCGATCAACCCGATGGCCGGCGGCCATGGCGGCCCGTACACGACCGACAACATGTTCGCGATCACCGGCGGCTGGCGCGGCATCGCCAAGAACGGCACGCTGACCGGGCAGACCGATCCCCGCTTCGACGACACCGAACTGAACCCCGGCCAGGCCGAGAACGTCGACGTCGCACCGACCGCGCTGCGGGTGCTCGGCCTGGAACCGCCCCGGGACAACCAGGGGCGCGTGCTGACCGAGGCGTTCGCGGGCTGGT
>DAOMFH010000349.1:0-2777 GCA_035429705.1 Actinomycetota bacterium | reverse complement strand
GCTGCTCCCCGGAGGTCCTGATGACCAGGTCCGGGTCGGGCTGGCCGCGGGTGTAGAGGTGCTCGGCGATGTGCTCGGGCTCGAGTAACTGGGCCAGGTCGTCCAGGCTCGTTCCCCGGGCGGCGTGCTCGGCCAGCAGCGAGCGGACCGCGTCCACTACCTCACGGCGGCCTCCGTAGCCGACCGCCACATTGACGGTCATGCCCTGGACTTCGCGGGTGGCAGCATCGGCCTCCTTCAGCACGTTGGCCGTATCCACCGGCAGCAGATCCAGCGCCCCCACCGGATGGATCCGCCACAACTTGGTGGCCGCCAGCGCCGCCACCGCATCGGTGATGATGCCCAGCAGCGGCGCCAACTCCTCAGGGGGGCGGCTCAGGTTGTCGGTGGACAGCAGCCACAGGGTGACGACCTCGACCTGCACCTCGTCGCACCAGCTCAGGAACTCGGCGATCTTGTCAGCGCCTGCCCGGTGGCCGGTCGATGCGCTGATGCCCTGCATGGAAGCCCAGCGCCGGTTGCCGTCCAGGATCACGCCGACATGGCGTGGGATCCGGTCCGGATCGAGCCCGGCGAGCAGTCTGCGCTCGTACACCGAGTAGGCCACGTCGCGCAGATCCATCAGCACCTCCCAGTCAGGAGGGTACTCCTTTCCGGCGGTCCGCCACGCTGCCCGTGACCGGAATGTTGCGGCCAGTTGTCCGGCCCCGGTTCAGAAGTCCAGGCCGTCGTCGTCGTAGTCCTGTGCCCGGTGACGGGGCTTCTTGCGTCCCTTCACGCGGTCCCGGATGAGGAACTCGGCGGCCTCGCTGACCGGTACCCGGTCCGCCCGCTTGCCGCGCAGGATCACCGCGTCGGTACCGACGTGCAGGGCGACCTTCGGCTTGTCGGTCGCGATGACCAGCGCCTTGCCCTCGTCGCGCAGGCTCACCAGACGGTCCAGACAGGCGTGGCGGAACTCGCGGGTTCCGATGGCAGCGGTGTGGTCGAACAGCAGAACCGGCACGGGTGCGTGCAGGGCGATGGCGAATGCGATCTGGTTCGCGTACTGCTTGCCCAGGTCCTCCAGCGGCAGGTGGCGCATCCCTGCCACCCCGGCGGTCTGGGCCACCTGCTCGACAATCGCCTCCACCTCTTGGTCGACCAGGCCGTAGATCCCGGCCAGAAGTCGGATGGTCTGCTCGACCGACAACTCCCGCAACCAGCGACCCTGCGGGCTGACCAGCAGCAGGCTGCGCGGCGGGCGCTGCACAGCGCCCTTGTCGATCGGCAGCAGGCCGGCCCACACCCGCAGGACGGCGTTCGTACGCGCGGGGTCGCGGCTGACCAGCACGAGCGCCTCACCAGCATCGACCTGAGCGGTCAGGCCCTGGAACACCCAGTAGACCTCGCGGGCGTGCGCACCGGTCATGCGCGGCATGCCCTTGATCATCCGCTTCTTCTTCGTCAGCCGGATCCCCTGCATCCCGGCGTCGGTGAAACTGCCCAGCATCATTCGGTCCGTCGCAGGTCGAGGCCCTTGCCGTACACCATCCAGATGCCCATGGCCAGGATCACCAGGATGACCCCGAAGGACAGTGCGTAGTTCGGCCACGGTTGCAGCACCTCCGGCCACACCGAGGCGCGGTAGAAGTCGAGCACACCATGGAAGGGGTTCAGGTACAGGTACGGGATCATCCATTCGGGGAAGTTCTTCTGCGACCACAGGATCGGACTGCCCCAGAAGAAGGCGCGGGTCAGCACCGTGGCGAAGACCTCGACGTCGGGCCACCGCAGGGCCAGCCCGGCCTGGAACAGCGCGAAACCCGCGCAGAGCAGGACCTGCAGGACGATGGCCACCGGGAACAGCACCGTGCCCCAGGTCAGGCCCGCCCCGCTGACGAAGATGAAGATCAGGATGATCGGGATCGAGGTGAGGAACTCGAACAGGCCGACCAGGACGATCCGCAGCGGCCACACACCGGGACTCAGCGGACTGCTTTGCAGCACCTCCCCGAACCGCACGAAGGAGCGGGGGCTCTTGCGAATCGTCTGCGCCAGCCAGGTGAAGGGGTAGATCCCGGTGATGAGGAAGACGATGAACGGGTGCAGCCCGATGCCGCGACCGCCGGCGAAGATGAACGTGAACACCGCCCACATGAGCATGGCCAGCAGGAACGGCTCACCCAGGGTCCACACGAAACCGAGCCGGTAGCGCCGATAGAGGGTCTTGAGGTCCTGCCGGACCATCAGGGCGATCGTCCGGCGGCGACTGGGCAGGCGCCGCAGGTCGGAGATCATGACCCCGATGCTAGTTGTCCCCGGACCTCGATCCGGCGCGGGACACCGGCGTCGACGCGGTGGCGGGATGGGTGGCCATGTACTGCTTGGCCCAGCCCGTGGCCCTGTGCTCGGCGTAGAAGGAGAAGAACGGGATGGTGCCGGCCAGCATCACCAGGGCCGTGCGCGGGAAGACGTTCCACTTGCACCGCAGGGACAGGTCCAGCACGGTCACCAGGTAGATCATGAACATCCAGCCGTGGAACATCGCGATCGGGGTGTGGATGTCCCAGAACACCCGCAACGGGATGTGCACGAACACGAGCAGGAGCAGCAGAACCCCAACGACGTAGGCCATGATCCGGTAGCGCAGCAGGGACCCGGCCATCACTTCACCATCTCTTCTTCACGCTGGGCCTCGATCACGCGCTGGTCGCGCATCACCTTGAACCAGAACCACCACACGAACCCGATGAAGACCAGCCACTGCACGGAATAGGCGGCGTTCTGCCAGTCCA
>DAOMFH010000348.1:0-2785 GCA_035429705.1 Actinomycetota bacterium | reverse complement strand
CTCCAGTACTCGGTGGCCACCCCGCACGAGGTGGCCAGTTGCTCACGGGCACTCACCAGGCATCCGCCTTCCGGTCTAGCCACGGGTGGGCCTGCTCGAGCTGCGCGGCCAACTGCAGCAGCAGTTCCTCACTGAACATGGGACCGACCAACTGCACCCCGACCGGCAGCCCCTCCACCGTCCAGTGCAGCGGCAGGCTGATCGCCGGCTGGCCGGTCATGTTGAACGCCGCTGTGTAGGCGGCCCACCGCTTCTGGTTCTCGAAGTCCCGGGCCGGGTCGTCCTTGTCGAGGATGTCCTCAATCAAAGGGGCGGGGCCGTTGGTCGTGGGCAGCACCACCACGTCGAAGCGTGACCAGTCGTTCAAGGTGGCGCGGGTCTGGATCCGCAGCAGCGAGATCGCCATCGCCAGTTCGATGCCGGAGACCTTGCGGCCCAGTTCCCGCAGGTGCCTGGTCAGTGGCTGCAGCCGTTCCTCGTCGTCGGGCATCACCGGCGTGAGCAATGCCAGCACGTGCCACACCACCTCGAACTGGGCGACCAGTTCAGGGCCGAACGGCCGCTTGGTGGCCTCTACCGTGTGCCCGAGTCCGGTCAGCCAGGCGGCCGTGCGCTCCACCGCCGCGACGCTGTCGGGGTGAACCGGCACGTCGGCGATGATCGGTTCAGTGACCACGCCGATCCGAAGGGGCCGCACCGGGGTGCGCGCGGCGGCCAGGAATCCACCTGACGGGGGGACGTGGAAGGGGTCGCCGGGGAACGGCACCGACATCACGTCCAGCAGGGCTGCCGCGTCCGTCACGGTGCGCGCCAATGGGCCCATGGTGACCAGATCACCGATCGGATCCCGGATGGGACCGTTGCTGACCCGGCCGCGACTGGGCTTGATCCCCACCAATCCGTTCGCCGATGCCGGAATCCGGATGGAACCACCACCGTCGGATCCGTGCGCGATGGGCGCCAGGCCGGAGGCCACCGCCACCGCGGCCCCGCCCGACGAGCCACCGGCGGTGCGGCCCGGGTCCCAGACACACCGCGCAGGTGCGGCGACCTCCGGTTCCGGTTCCGTGTAGCAGGGCAGCCCGAACTCCGGGGTGTTCGTCTTGCCGGTGAACACCAGTCCGGCGTCCCGCATCGCCTTGACCACGTAGTCGTCCTCGTGGGACGGCAGGTCGAAGGCGACCGAGCCCATCCGGGTATTGGCGCCGACCATGAAGTCCAGGTCCTTGACCGGGCACACCACCCCGAACAGGTCCCCACTGGCCGTGCCTTCCTTGACGGCGGCGTCGGCGGCCCGGGCCTGCTGCATGGCGAGTTCCGGGGTGAGCACGACGAAGGCACCCGCCACCTGCTCGCTGCGGCGCAAGTAGTGCTCAGTCAGTTCCTGCGCACTGACCTCACAGGCCCGGATCGCAGCAGCCTGCTCCAGAGCGGTCAGATCGTGCAGACTCACCGCTTGGCCGCCTTGCGGGCCACCCGCCTGCGCAAGTGCAGCAGGAGGTACATGGCCAGGGCGCCGGCGAGGAAGGTGCCGAGCAGTATCCACACGAGCGGCACGTTGACGGTGGTCACGACCAGGCTCACCGCGACGTCCTGGCGGTTCATCAGGAAGAACAGCACCGCGTAGACGACCACGACGGCGAGCGCGACCAACCGTACGATCCGCTTCCAGTCACCGGTACCTGGCGGATTCCCGTACACCATGTCCTCGCGGGGCTTGGGGCCTTGCGGCAGATCGGGGCGCTGATCCTGAGGACTCATACCCCGATTCTGTCGGTGGTGGACAAACGACGCGAGTCCGCTAGCACAATGGGGTGGTGGAAGACCCTCTCAACCTCTGGGACTACGTGCAGACCCCGCCGTTGCAGATAGCGATCATCGTCGTGCTGGCAGTGGCGATCCGCTGGGTCTCGATCTTCATCCTGAACCGCGTCATCAAACGCATGGCAGCCCAGGGCCGCCGCGAGCGTCTGGGTGAGACCCGCAAGGCCGAACGCACCCAGGAACTCAGCGACGTGCTCATGAGCCAGCGCCGTCAGCAGCGGGCCGAGGCCATCGGCACCCTGCTGCGATCGATCATCACCGCGTCGGTTGTGACCATCGCCGTTCTGCTGATCCTGCCCATCCTGGGCATCAATGTCGCGCCGCTCATGGCCAGCGCCGGCGTGCTGGGTGTTGCGCTCGGCTTCGGCGCCCAGAGCCTGGTCAAGGACTACCTGTCCGGCATCTTCCTGGTGTTCGAGGACCAGTACGGCGTGGGTGACCTGGTCGACCTGGGCGAGGCCGTGGGCGTGGTGGAGGACGTCACGTTGCGCCTCACGCGTCTGCGCGATCTCGACGGGGTGGTCTGGTACGTGCGCAACGGGGAGATCCTGCGCGTGGCCAACCGTTCGCAGGGCTGGGTGCTGGCCAGCGTAGACATCCCAGTCGCCTACGACGAGAACCTCGACAAAGTGCGCGAATGCGTGCAGGCCGTGGCCCAGGACATGTACAACGACCCGCAGTACGACGACATGCTGCTGGGCAAGCCCACCTTCGCCGGGGTCGAGTCGGTCAGCGGCGAGGCGGTGTTCATCAGGGTGATCGCCAAGGCCGCACCGGAGAAGCAGGTTCCGCTGACCCGGGCCATCCGGGCGCGGATCAAGGACTCGTTCGACCGGGCCGGTGTGCGGGTTCCTGTGGTGGCCCGGGTGTTCCCGCCCGGTGCCGGAGGCGCCCAGCCGCCGGTCAAGTGACTCTCCGCCCGGTGGACCGATCCGGTTGCGCAGTGCTGACGGACGAGCGG
>DAOMFH010000347.1:0-2789 GCA_035429705.1 Actinomycetota bacterium | reverse complement strand
GCCCGGGGCACGTCGAAGGGTTCGTTGGCACGCAGGTCGATCCGGCGGAGCATGCCTCCATGGTACGGACGCCCCCGGTCGCCGGGACCCCGTGCGTCGGTTACCCGGCCCGCACGAGTACCTGATCACATCCGCGCGGCCACGGCCACGATACGTTCGGAACCGTGGCCGCCAGGAAGAAGAAGCAGAAGTCCGCCAAACCCGGTACAGCCACCCCCGCGATGCGGCTATTGCGCGAGAAGGGCATCCCGTTCGCCGTGCACGAGTACCCGCACGACCCCGATGAGACCGCCTTCGGGATGGAGGCGGCGGCCGCGCTGGAACTCGACCCGGACCGGGTGTTCAAGACCCTGATCGCACAGGCGGACGGCGAACTGGTGGTGGCCTGCCTGCCGGTCAGCGGCCAGCTGAGCCTCAAGGGCCTGGCCGCCGCAGTCGGGGCGAAACGGGCGGGGATGGCCGAGCCGGCAGCCGCGGAGAAGGCAACCGGATACGTCGTGGGGGGAATCTCCCCGCTCGGTCAGCGCAAACACCTGGCCACGGTCGTGGATGTCTCGGCACTGGACCACGGCACGATCTTCGTCTCCGGGGGCCGGCGAGGGTTGGACATCGAACTCAAGCCTGAGAACCTGATCGCTGCCACGAAGGCCCGCACCGCACCTATCCGGTCGTAGCCGGGTCCCGCGCGAACGCGGCGTACAGCACGATCACCAGCAGCGCCGAGAACACCCCGAGCAGGAGCACACCGCCCGCGCCTGCCCTCACCGGCAGTTCCACGGTCCCATCGGGCAGCTCCCGGGCCACCCGGCCGGCCAGCCACCAGCCCAGGATCCGCGCGACCGCGGCGCACACCCCCGCACCGGCTGCAGCACCGATCACATGCACCCAGCCACCCACGAAGCCGGTCTGGCCGAGCCGCCTGGCAGCCGCCACGCCGATGCCGAGGCCCGACACGAGCAGCAGCGCGCCCAGCAGTAGATCAGTCGTGGCGAAGCCCTGCGGGTAGGTCTCGAGGAAGACGCGGTTGTCCGTGGATGCGACCAGGACCCGCGGCGCCCACCACACCCAGAGCAGCCCGGCCGGGATCCCAATGGCCGCGCCGAGGACCACGTAGCGCGCCACCACGCCCACCGGCCGCATGCGGGCTCACCCGGCCGGCAGGCAGTTCGGGCCGAGCAGCGCCTTGAGGTCGGCGCCCAGCGACGAGGTCGCGGACACCCGCAACCCCTCGTCCAGGCGCAGCACCGTGGTGCGCGACCCGGTGGCCATGCGCAGGTGCACCTCGGTCGGACCGGGATGGGAACCGAGGACCGCCTTGAGCCGCTGGACGGTGTCCGGCGTGCACTGCTGGGCCGCCACCGTGATCACCACCGGGGTGTTGCGGTCCACCGACAGGTCCGGAGCCGACACCTCCATCGCCATCAGTCGTGGCGAATCCTCCCCCACGTCCAGCCGTCCCTTGATCACCAGGATCGCATCGGTGTGGCAGTACGGCGAGGCCGCCATGTAGGCCTTCGGGAACACCATCACCTGGACCTCACCTGTGAGATCCTCGAGGGTCATCTGCGCGTAGGGCTTGCCCCCCTTGGTGATGCGCCTGGCGACGTTCGTGACCAGCCCGGCCACCGTCACCACCCGGCCGTCGGCTCCCTCCCCGTTGACGAGGTCGGTGAGGTGACCGTCGGCAAGCGCCCGCAACTGCGCCTCCAGCCCCAGCAGTGGGTGGTCGGAGACGTACAGGCCCAGCATCTCGCGCTCGTACGTCAGCAGGACCGACTTGTCCCACTCCCCCACCGGGATCTGCAGCACGGGTGCGGCAACCGACTCGTCGTCGGGAAGGTCGCCGAACAGGTCGTACTGCCCGATCGCCTCCGCCCGCTTGGTGATCATCGCCTCGTCGACGGCGGCCTCGTGAATCGTGATCAGTCCCCGGCGGGTGTGGCCCAGCGAGTCGAACGCCCCGGCCTTCACCAGGGACTCCACCACCCGCTTGTTGCATGCGGATGCCTCGATCTTGGCCAGGAAGTCCGGGAAGTCGGCGAACCGCCCCTTCGAGGTGCGCGAGGCGATGATCGAGTCCACGACCGCCTCGCCGACATTGCGCACCGCGGACAGCCCGAAGCGGATGGTGTCGTCGACGGCGGTGAAGCGCGACTGCGAATCGTTGACGTCCGGGGGGAGCACCTTGACGCCCATGTGGCGGCACTCGGCCAGGTAGATCGCGCTCTTGTCCTTGTTGTCCTTGACCGACTCCAGCAGGGCGGCCATGTACTCGGTCGGGTAGTTGGCCTTCAGGTACGCCGTCCAGTAGGACACCAGCCCGTAGCCGGCGGAGTGGGCCTTGTTGAAGGCGTAGTCGGCGAAGGGGACCAGAATCTCCCACAGGGTGGAGATCGCATCCTCGCCGTACCCGTTGTCACGCATACCGTCGGCGAAGGGACCGAACTCCTGGTCGAGGATCTCCTTCTTCTTCTTGCCCATCGCGCGGCGCAGCAGGTCGGCTTGTCCGAGGCTGTACCCGGCCACCCGCTGCGCGATCGTCATCACCTGTTCCTGGTAGACGATCACGCCATAGGTCTCCGCAAGGATGTCCTCGAGCGGTTCGGCCAGTTCCGGGTGGATGGGGGTGACCGGCTGCCGGCCGTTCTTGCGGTCGGCGTAGTCATTGTGCGCGTTGGCTCCCATCGGACCGGGCCGGTACAGCGCCAGGACCGCGCTGATGTCGTCGAAGGAGTCCGGCTTCATGGACCGCAGCAGTGCCCGCATGGGACCGCCGTCGAGCTGGAACA
>DAOMFH010000346.1:0-2812 GCA_035429705.1 Actinomycetota bacterium | reverse complement strand
GCCGGCACCGCGGTGTGGCGCACGTGGTACTCGAGGTTGAAGTGCTGGTCGTCCTCCCAGGTCGGCATGCCGATGTTGAACGGGACTTCCCGGATGACCTGGCGGTAGCGGGGCAGCCGGTCCAGCCGGCCGGACACGTGCTCGAGCAGTTCGTCGTAGGCGGGCGGGTCGCCCTCGAAGATCAGCAGCGAGCCGATGTGCATCGGCAGGTTGTCGCGCTCGAGGACGACGAACAGGTCGTCCAGGGTGCTCAGACGGTCCACACGCTCAGCCTAGGTCGGCGACCCCGGTGACGCAGCCGTTCCCGCAATCCGGGGCACGACCGTACGCAGGACCACAGCCGAGTGCGGTGCCAGCGCGGCGCGACTGGCAGTGACGGAGACCCGCCCGGTGGCCACGAGCACCTCCCCGGCGTACCGCACTGTGACGGGTAGATCCCCCATGTTCGCGATCACCAGGATCTCGTTGCGCCGGTAGCCGAGCACTCCGGGCGGCAGGGCCTCCAGTATCGCCAGCGGGCCACTGCTCAGGCTGTCGTACTCGCGGCGCAGCGCGAACAGCCGCCGGTAGAGGTTCAGCATCGAGTCGGCGTCGGCCTGCTGCTCGGCGACGTTCACATGCGGGTAGTCGGGATTGACCGGCAGCCAGGGGCGCACCCCGGCCGGGCAGAATCCGGCGTTGGCGCTGGCGTCCCACTGCATCGGGGTGCGCATCTCGTCGCGGTTGAGCCGTTCCGGCCAAAGATCGACGGCGAACTGCGGCAGCCGCCGGAACACCGACGAGGCCACCGGGTCCAGCGCGTCCTTGAACGCCAGCGCAGTGTTGCTCATCCCGATCTCCTGGCCCATGTAGATCGTCGGGACGCCCCGCAGGGTCAGCAGGATCACGGCGAGCACGCGGGCCTTGTCCGGGTCGCCGCCGACCCGGTCGATCGTGCGGGAACGGTCGTGGTTCTCCAGCACGTAGGTGGGTTGCCGCGGGGAGGGGAAGTTGTCCTCGAAGTCGCTGATCGTGGCGCGGAACCACTGCGCGTCGTACTTGTAGGCCAGGAAGTCGAACAGGAACACCAGTTGCAGGCCGTCGTCGTCGCCGAGATACGCGTTGAGCACGTCCGCCGAGCCGAACACCTCCCCCAGCAGCACCCGGTCACCGGGGTACTGCTCGCACACCGCCCGCAGTTCCTTGGCCAGTGCGATGTTGTCGGCGGTGTTCTCGGTGTGCACCCGCCGGGTCAGCCGCGGATAGCCGTTCACGACATGCGGCCGCACCGGGTTGTTGCGCAACGACGGGTCCTTCATGATCTGGCCGAAGATGTCCAACCGGAAGCCGTCGACGCCTTTGTCCAGCCAGAACCGCACGCTGTCGAACATCGCCTGCTTGACCGCCGGGTTGCGCCAGTTGAGGTCCGGCTGGAACGGCAGGAACGAGCACATGTACCACTGCTTGCGGATCGGCGAGTACTGCCAGGCGGAGGTGAGTTCCATCGCCGACTTCCAGTTGTTCGGCGGCCGGCGGCCGTGCTTGCCCCGGCCATCGGCCCATACGTACCAGTCGGCCTTCGGGTTCGTCCGAGACGAGCGGGAACGCTGGAACCACGGGTGCTGGTCGGAGGTGTGGTTGAGGACCATGTCGAACATGACCCGCAGCCCGCGGGCATGGCACTCGTCGATCAACTGCTGCGCGTCCTGCAGGGTGCCGTACTCCGGCGCGACGTCCTCGTAGTCGGTCACGTCGTAGCCGAAGTCCTCCTGCGGACTGGCGAAGAACGGTGAGACCCAGACGGTTTCCACGCCCAGGTCCTTGATGTAGTCGAGTCTGCCGATGATCCCGGGCAGGTCCCCGATCCCGTCACCGTTGGAGTCGGCGTACGACCGGGGGTAGACCTGGTAGATGCTCGTGGACTGCCACCACGGGGACTCGGGCACAGTTGAGATTGTCCTCCGCCGGTCTGCGGTGTGGCCATTCGGGTGATTGGCGCGCCCGGGCCTCGGGGCCCCTGGCCTCAGGCCATCAGCGTCGCCATGAGCCAGTACGCGGCGAACGCCAGCAGGACGGCCAGTAGCACCGTCACCGGCATGAGGATGAAGGCTGCGATCCGCGGGCCGGGGGTCCTGCTGAGCAACGCCCACACCAGCAGCCCGATCAGCCCCACTGCGCAGATCCCGGCGTAGATCAGCCATGTGGCCTGCCCCGCCCCCACGCACCCGTCCCAGCCCGAATCGCAGCCGAACGCAGTCATGAGCACCACGAACCAGAAGGCGCCGACGGCGGCCACGGCCATGAGCAGCCACCAGCCCACGAGCACCCAGCCGGGGATACCCCTGCCGACGGGCTTGTCGATCACCACCCGGTCGGTCCAGGCCCCGCCGTCCCAGAACCGGCTGCCCACACCGCCGGGGTCGGGGTACCATCCGGGTTCGGCCATGGCCGACACAGTACCGACCGCCGGCGCCACTCAGCCGATGTGTACAGAGGCCGACGCCTCATCCTCCTCGGCGGCCGCGCTCGCGCCGATGCGAACCATGAGCAGCACCACCACGGCGGCTGTCAGCAGCAGTCCCGCGCCCACGTAGAAGCCGCGGGTGAATCCCTGCGTGAGCGCCTCCGGCATGGCCGCCTGACCGTCGGCGGCGTGCGACACCAGGTAGGCGGAGGTGGCCGTGACGGCCACGGTGTTCATCAGCGCGGTGCCGAGCGAGCCGCCCACCTGCTGGCTGGTGTTGATCATGGCGCTGGCCACACCCGCGTCGTGATGGTCGACCCCGTGCAGGGCGACGGTGGCCGTCGGGATGAACACGAAGGACATGCCCAG
>DAOMFH010000345.1:0-2821 GCA_035429705.1 Actinomycetota bacterium | reverse complement strand
CAGCGAGCAGTACCGCGATGTGGTGGAGCAGTGGTACGCCGAGCCCGGATACCCAACCACGGCGGTTGGAGCGGTCTGCCGCGCCGTCTTCCTGTCCCCGCAGTAGCCTGTGCGTCCGGGGCAGAATCGGGATGTCGCTGAACGAGAAGGACGGTCAACCGTGCAGAATCCGCTGGAGCAACTCAGCCTGACCGAACTGCGCCGCCGGACCAGTGCGAAATGGCGCGCCTATCCCGCCGACATCCTGCCGCTGTGGGTGGCCGAGATGGACGTCCTGCCGGCCGAACCGGTGGTGGCGGCGCTGCGGGAGGCGCTCGACATCGGCGACACCGGATACGCGGCGGGGCGAGACTACCCGCAGGCCGTCAAGGGGTTCGCCGCCCGTCGGTGGGGCTGGCACGATTTCCCGGCCGAGACCGCGCAGAGCGTCCCTGACGTGATGCAGGGGATCGTCGAGGTGCTGCGCGTCGTCACCGAGCCCGGGGACCCCGTTGTGGTCAACTGCCCGGTGTACCCACCGTTCTACGCGTTCGTCACCCACGCGGACCGCCGGGTCGTCGAATCGCCGCTGACCGGTGCCGGCCGGATCGACCTCGACCGGCTCGGCGACACCTTCCGGGCCCTCGCCGCGCAGAACCCCCGGGTCGCCTACCTGTTGTGCAATCCGCACAACCCCACGGGGACGGTTCACACCCTCGCGGAACTCACGGCCGTGGCCGAACTGGCCGGCCGCTACGGCGTGCGGGTGATCGCCGATGAGATCCACGCCCCGCTGATCCTGCCCGGGGCGCGGTTCGTGCCCTACCTGAGTGTCCCCGGCGCGGAGGACGCCTTCAGCCTGGTGTCGGCGTCGAAGGCGTGGAACCTGGCGGGTCTGAAAGCCGCCCTGGCGGTGTCCGGACCGGCTGCCCGCGCCGATCTGGCCAGCATCCCGGAGGAGGTCAGCCACGGTGCCAGCCATCTCGGGGTCATCGCGCACACGGCCGCGTTCCGGGCGGGCGAACGGTGGCTGGACTCCGTCCTGGCCGGGCTGGCGGACAACCGGGAACTGCTGGGCACACTGCTGGCCGAGCACTTGCCGGAGTTCGGGTACCAGCCGCCCCAGGGCACCTACCTGGCCTGGATCGACTGCCGGTCGCTCGGTCTGCATGCGGAAGGATCAGCGGGTCCCGGGGTGGTGTCCGACCTCGCCGGCCCGGCCAGGTTCTTCCTCGACAACGCCCGGATCGCGCTGAGTTCCGGCCATGTCTTCGGCAGCGGCGGGGAGGGGCACGTCCGGCTCAACTTCGCCACCTCCGCAGCAATCCTCACCGACGCGATCACGCGCATGGCCGCGGCGGTCGGCCACCGCTGACGACAGCGGCCGACTTGACTTCGGTCATGGCGAGGCCGGGCCCGAGGTATGAGACTGAGGCCGTGAGCGGCGCCGTTCGACTGGCGCGGGGGTTGTCACCGTGTTGTCATCAGTGGGTCGATCGGGTTCGGGAAGGGGACAGTGATGGTCGGGCAGACGTGCGTCATCGTCGGCGCATCCCTGGCGGGTGCCAAGGCGGCACAGGCACTGCGGGACAACGGCTTCGACGGCCGGGTACTGCTGGTCGGGGAGGAACCCGACCCGCCGTACGAGCGGCCGGAACTGTCAAAGCAGTTCATGCTGGGCAACAAGGAACTCGCCGACCTGCTGGTCCTGCCGGAGAACTACTACGCGGACAACGACATCGAACTGCGCACCGGAACCACCGTGACGCGCATCGACCGGGCGGCTGGACAGGTCCACCTCGACGACGGTGAAGCCATCGACTTCGACCAACTGCTGCTCGCCACCGGTGCGGAACCCCGGACGCTGCCCATCCCAGGAGCCGACCTGCCCGGCGTGCTGCAACTGAGGACGGTGGCAGACGCGGCCACGATGCGGGCGGCTTTCGCCACGGCCAGCCGGGTCGTCATCATCGGTGCCGGCTGGATCGGCTGTGAGGTGGCGGCCACCGCACGTACGCTCGGCGTCGAGGTGGACATGCTGACCCCGGATGAGTACCCGCTGGTGCGGGTCCTGGGGCCGGAGGTCGCCAGCGTGTTCCGCGACCTGCACACCGGCCATGGCGTCGGCCTGTATCTGGGGACCGGGGTGGAGGCGATCGTCGGCGAGGGCCGTGCGGAAGGAGTCCGGATCTCAGGCGGCCGTGTCCTGGAAGGCGATGTGGTCGTCATGGGGGTCGGAGCGGCGCCGCGCGACGCACTGGCCGAGCAGGCGGGACTGGAGGTGAGCAACGGCATCGTCGTCGACGACTACCTGCGCACCAGCGACCCGCGGATCTTCGCCGCCGGGGACGTCGCCAACGCCCACCATCCGGTACTGGGCAAGCGACTGCGAGTTGAGCACTGGGACAGTGCGATGCACCAGGGCGCGACGGTGGGGGCGACCATGGCCGGCGTGCCCACCGCCTATGCCAAGATCCCCTTCTTCTACTCCGACCAGTACGACTTCGGCATGGAGTACCGGGGACACGGCAGCGGGACGGATGACGTTGTGCTGCGCGGTGACCCGGGTTCCCGGGAGTTCCTCGCGTTCTGGCTGCGTGAAGGCCGCGTCGTGGCGGGGATGAACGCGAACCTGTGGGACTCCGGTGAGGACATCTACGCGCTCATGCGGGCGACAGCGCCCCTACGGCCGGAGCAACTCGCGGACCCCGACGTCGATCTGGCCGCACTCGCGGCCGGACGGGGTGTGTGACGACGGGGGTGCGTCACGACGGGTGTGTGACGACGGGGTGTGTGACGACGGGCTGGAGCCGGTCCGTCGTGAGCCTGTGACTAGGGTCGA
>DAOMFH010000344.1:0-2822 GCA_035429705.1 Actinomycetota bacterium | reverse complement strand
CGCAACCCCGCAACCCCACCAATCCGCCGGTCAGGCCTTTGCCAGGGTCCCCAGGTACAACTCCACGACCTTGGGATCGTTGGCGAGCGCCTTTCCGGTCCCGGTGTAGGCGTTGCGGCCCTGGTCGAGGACGTAGGCACGATCGCAGATCTGCAGGCAGCGGCGGGCGTTCTGCTCGACCATGATCACGGTCACACCCGTCTTGTTGATGTCCTTGACCCGGACGAACGCCTCATCGGTCAGGGCGGGGGACAGGCCCGCCGAGGGTTCGTCCAGCAGCAGAACCTTGGGTTCCATCATCAACGCCCGGGCCATGGCCACCATTTGCCGCTCACCACCGGACAGCGATCCGGCGCGCTGCTTGCGGCGTTCGCGCAGCGCGGGGAACAGCCCAGCGACCTCGTCGAAGCGGTGATGGAACGCCTTGGGGTCCTGGTAGGCGCCCATCTGCAGGTTCTCCTCGATGGTCAACGAGGGGAAGACGTTGTTGTTCTGCGGAACGAAGCCGATCCCCATGCCCACGAGTCGGTCGGCCCGCTTGTTGGTGATGTCGGTGGCGTCGAAGGTCACCTTGCCGCTGCGGACCTTCACCAGGCCGAACAGGGACTTCAGCAGGGTGGACTTGCCTGCTCCGTTGGGTCCGATGATCCCGACCAGTTCGCCGGACTTCGCGTACAGGTCGCATCCGTTGAGGATGTTCACTCCCGGGAAGTACCCGGCGATCACCTCGTCGATCCGGACCAGTGCCTGCTCGGCTTCTCGGAGGTGGTCCTCGCGTCCCTCGATCGTGGTTCCGGCCATCAGGCCTCCTCGGGATGCGCGGTGAGGGCCTCACCGGAGTCTGTGAGCGGCTTGTCGTGGTGGGTTCCGAGGTATGCGTCGATGACGGCTTCGTTGCCCATCACGTCGTGCGGCGGGCCCTCCGCGATCACCTTGCCCTGGCTCATCACGATGACCCAGTCGCTGATGTCGCGGACCATGTCCATGTCGTGTTCTACGAACAGCACCGTGGTGCCCCTCGCCCGCACCTCCCGGATGTGGTCCAGCAGGCTCT
The DNA here is from genome assembly GCA_035429705.1 of Actinomycetota bacterium. Lineage (GTDB taxonomy): Bacteria > Actinomycetota > Actinomycetes > S36-B12 > UBA10799 > JADKAV01. The sequence continues at coordinate 1,768 of DAOMFH010000344.1, read as the reverse complement.
GCGTCAGCGCCGGGTTCACGCCGGCCATCGGCTCGTCGAGCATGACCATGTCCGGTTCGACCATCAGGGCGCGGGCCATCTCGAGCAGTTTGCGCTGCCCGCCGGACAGTGAACCGGCCAGGTCGTCCTGCTTCTGGGACAGGTTGAAACTCTCCAGCAGGCGCAGGGCCCGCTCGGTGATCTCGTCCTCCTGGGTGCGCCAGAGGAACGGGAAGATCGAGGCGAACAACTTCTCGCCGCGCTGGTGCTGGGCGCCCAGGCGCATGTTCTCCATCACGGTCAGGCGGCTCAGGGCCTTGGTCAGCTGGAAAGTGCGCACCATGCCGAACTTCGCGACCTTGTGCGGCCGGACCCCGGCCAACTGGTGCCCCTGGAAGCTCCAGCGGCCCTCGTTGGGCCGGTCGAAGCCGGTGAGCAGATTGAAGAAGGTGGTCTTGCCCGCGCCGTTGGGGCCGATCAGGGCCGTGATCGTCCCGCGCTGGATCTCCACGTGGTCGACGTCCACGGCCACCAGTCCGCCGAAGTGCCGCATCACGCCGTCGACGGTCAGGATGGGGTCCGGCTTGGCCACACCGGGCTCATGCGCCACATCGCGCAGCGCCTCGACGAAGTGCTTCAGATCATCGGGCATCGAGGCTCAGCTCCTTCTTGTCGCCCAGGATCCCCTGAGGCCGGTAGATCATCAAGAGCATCAAGCTGATCCCCAGGATCCAGTAGCGGATCTGGCCGACCTGATTGCTGGCTATGAAGTCGATCGTCCCGCTGGACACCCCGTTGGACAGGGCGCCGTCGATGAACACGAGCAGGAACCAGAACACCAGGGATCCCACGATCGGGCCGAGCACGCGTGCCGCGCCACCGAGGATGAGGACCGCGTACGCGAAGAAGGTGAGTTCGGTGCTGTAGTAGTCCGGCTGGATGGACTGGAAGGCGATCGCCGCGATGAATCCACCGAAGCAGCCCATGACGCCACCGATGACGAGCGCCTGCAGTTTGTAGGAGTAGACGCTCTTGCCCAGTGAGCGAACCGCGTCCTCATCCTCCCGGATGGCCTTGATGACCCGGCCCCAAGGCGAACGCATCAGCATGAACACCAGCAACGACATGATGGCCACCAGGATCCAGCCGATGGTGATGACCCACATGTCGTTCTGGCTGAACTCGGCCGGACCGAGCTGCACCGGCCCGGAGTACGGGTTGTAGGTGAAGAAGTCGTCGGCGAACCGGTTGATGCCGTCGGAGCCGCCGAACACCGGGTCGAACGTGACCGAACGGAACACCAGCCGCAGGATCTCGGCCGCCGCGATTGTGACGATCGCCAGGTAGTCGGCCCGCAACCGCAGCGTGGGAATGCCGAGCAGCAGCGCCAGCAGTACAGCTGCGAGGATACCCACGATGATTCCGACCCAGAGGCTCCAACCGGCGAAGGCGATGGACACCCCAAGGCCGTAGGCGGCCACCGCCAGGAAGCCGGACTGCCCGAAGTTCAGCAGGCCCGTGTAGCCGAACTGCACGTTCAACCCGATCGCGGCCAGGGCGAAGATGACCGCCTGGATGCCGATGCCCTGGGTGATGGCCTGGCTGAAGACGTTTCCCCAATCCATGACTAACCCACCCTCTCACTTCGGCCGAAGATGCCCTGTGGCCTGAACATCAGGATGATGATCAGGACGGCCAGGGCCCCGACGTTCTTCAACTCCGACGGGATGAACAAGGTGGACAACTGGATCATGGTGCCCACGATGATGGACCCCACGATGGCGCCGAC
>DAOMFH010000343.1:0-2832 GCA_035429705.1 Actinomycetota bacterium | reverse complement strand
TTCCCCTGCGGTCCGCTTCCCTTTCGGGGGCCTCGTTCACGACCGACGCTATGGGCGGGCGCAGACCGCCGTCCAGGCCAACCGGCAGGTCGCTTTCCACCGTTGTGGACAGACCTGTGGATTGCCGGGGGACGGGTTGTCGATGCGGATGTGGGCGGCTGGGGACAAGTGCCCTCGGGCCGCGTTTCGTGTCGTGACGACGCGCTGGCTGACCTGGGGTTTCAGTTATGCACCGCCTGTTGACAGAAACTTCTCCGGTCAGCCTTCGAGTTCCCCGGTGGCTTCCAGCCACGACGCCGGATCGGCGAGGTCCTCGGCGGTGGGAATCAGGTCCGGGTGACGCCAGACCCCGTCACGCCCCTCGATTCCGCGGGTCTGCCGCAACTGTGCCCACAGAGCGCTGGCCTCGCGCAGGGCGCGCGGGCGCAATTCCAGGCCGATCAGGGTCGCGAACGTCTTCTCGGCCGGCCCGCCGGAGGCCCGCCGGCGGCGCATGGTCTCCGCGAGTCGCTCAGCCGTCGGCATTCGGCCATCGATCGCGGTGACCACCACATCCTGCACCCAGCCCTCGATGAGCGCCAGCAGAGTCTCGAGCCGGGACAGTGCCTGCTGCTGTTCCTCGGTCTGGGCGGGTTCGAAGACCCCTGAGGACATGACTTCCTGGATGGCCTGCGGATCGCTGGGATCGATCCCCTGCAGGGCGTCCTGGATCTTGCCGGTGTCCACCGAGATGCCGGAGGCGTACACCCGCACCGCGGTCTCGACCGCTGTGCGCAGCCAGGGCACGTGGGTGTAGAGGCGCTGGTGGGCGGCTTCACGCAGCGCCAGATAGAGGTAGAGGTCTCGCAGCTCCACGTCCAGGTCCGCGCCGAACGCCTTCACGTTCTCGCTGACCAGGGCGGGCCGGCCGTCGCCGGTCAGCGGCACGGTCACGTCGCTGGCACCCAGCACGTCCTGGGCCAGGGTGGACAGGCCGCTGCCGACCTGCCCGCCGAACATCGCCGCCCCCATGCGCTTGGCCATGTTCATCAGCGGACCGGCCAGTTCGGTGAGGTCCGGCATGCCTTCGGGCAGGTTGTCCGCCAGTCCGGGGATGCCGAGATCCGCCAGGTTGACCTGGCCGAGGTCGGGCATGGAGGTGAAGGTCTGTTGCACCCCCTCGGCGATCGGTTCGATGATCTGCTGCCAGGCCGACCACGTGTGCTCGAGCCACTCGCTGCGGCTCCACACCGCCGGGGCCGCCGGTCCGGCGGGGAATGTCGTGGCCGCGTCCAGCCACACCTGCGCGAGGTCGAAGGCCTCACCGACCCGGCGCACGTCATTGTCGTTGACCGACGGGTCGCCGTGCTGGCTGATCGCCTGTCGGGCCAGGTTCTTGGCCAGTTCCCAGTCGACCGGTCCGCTCACCTGGTTCTGACTGCTCTGCAGCATCGCACCAAGTTGCTGGAGCATGGCGCCGAGCTGCGACATGTCGAAGCCGCCCGGCACGGGGTTGTTCGGATCGTCCGGATTCGGGGAGAAACCGAAGGGGAGATCGCCGCTCATGTGTGTCCACCTGTTCGCATGGTTAGGACTTCTAGGCTACGACGATCACCGGGGCACACCCCAGAGTGCAGTTACGCCCTGCGGTGAACCGCCGTGGCCGCCGTCCGCGCCGCACCGCCGCGGCCTGCCGTGCGCGTACCCTTTGGACATGTCCGTGCTGGTGTGGTGGCTGCCGGCCGTGTGCGCGCTGGCGGTCGCGTGGTGGCGGCTGCGTCCGTCGGCGCGGGCCGTGCGGGACAAGGACGTGCGCCGTCTGCAGAAGGTTCTCGAGGGGGGCCGGTGACCCGTTGGGCCGGCACCCCCCGCAAGCGGGTGGTCGTGCTCGCCCTGGCCGGCTGGCTGGTGGTGCTCTTCGCGCTGCAGGCGATCGCGGTTCCGTACGTGCGGTTGTCCCCGGGGCCGGTGTTCGACGTCCTGGGGCAGTCGGACGGGCAGCCGGTGATCTCGATCCGGGGGGCTGAGGTGCACCCCACGACCGGACGGCTGGACATGACCACCGTCTCCGAACGGGGAGGCCCCTTCGGCGGCCTGACCCTGTTCGAGGCGTACACCGGATGGCTGGACCCGGCCGTCGCGGTCGTCCCGACCTACCTGCTGTACCCGCCGGACACCTCCGGAGAGCAGGCGAAGCGGTTGGGTGCCGATCAGTTCAGCGACTCGCAGGAGAACGCCCGGATCGCCGCGTTGCGCGAGGTGGGGGAGCCGGTGCGGACCCGGCCCTGGGTAAGGGAGGTGATCCCCGGAACGCCCGCCGAGGGGGTCCTCAAGCACGGTGACGTCGTGCTGTCCGCCGACGGCCGCCCACTGGCCGGCCCGGAGCAGTTGGCGCGGGTCATCGGCCGGGCCGGTCCCGGTTCCACGGTCACCCTGGAGGTGCGCCGCGACCGCGCGGTGGAGAAGGTCGTCGTCGAGACGATCGGCAACCCCTTGGACCCCGCGAAGGGCTACGTGGGGGTGAGCCTCGGCGTGATAGGCGAGTCACCGGTCCAGATCGACTTCCATCTGCAGGATGTGGGTGGTCCGAGCGCGGGACTGATCTTCTCGCTGGGGATCGTCGACAAACTGACACCCGGTGGGCTGCTGTCCGAGCGGACGGTGGCGGGCACCGGGACGATGTCAGCGGATGGTCGGGTCGGACCCGTCGGTGGCGTCCGGCAGAAACTGGCGGCGGCGGCCAGCGGCGGAGCGACGCTGTTCCTCGTGCCGGCCGCCAACTGCGATCAGGTCAGCGGGGGCGTCCCCGACGGCCTGGAAGTGGCCGCTGTGCAGTCGCTGGCCCAGGCCCGG
>DAOMFH010000342.1:0-2847 GCA_035429705.1 Actinomycetota bacterium | reverse complement strand
CCAACCTGATCGGCATGGGTGTGCTGCCGCTGCAGTTCCCGGCCGGTGAGAACGCGGACAGTCTTGGGCTGACCGGCACGGAGACCTTCGACGTCGTAGGTGTCACGGAGTTGAACGAAGGGACGATCCCCGAGACCGTGCGCGTGCGGGCCACGGCCGGCACGCAGGTCACGGAGTTCGATGCGCCTGTGCGCATCGACACCCCGGGGGAGGCGGACTACTACCGCAACGGCGGCATCCTGCAGTACGTTCTGCGGTCCCTGCTGGAGTCGTGACCCCGGGTCCCCCCGGTTGGCCGGTGGACCTGCCGCCGGTCGGCGCCGGGTTCGAACAGGGCGTTGTCGGCTGGCTGCTGGACCGTCTGCCGCCGGAGTACCGGACCTCTGCCCTGCGCAAGCACCCCCTGGCTCTGGCGATGGCCGCGCGGGGACACACCGAGGCGACCCTGGACGGGACCCGGGAGGTGTACCGGCGGCTGCGGGCGGAGTTGCGTGACTGGCTGGGTGCTGCCGAGATCGACACGGCACTCGTGGAATTGGAGCGACTCGCGGCGCAGTTCGCCCGAGACCGCCGGGAGGTGGAGATGGTCGAGCAGGCGTTGAGGGGCCGGGTCTGGAAACCCCGGTTGTGACCTCCTGCCGTACGTGGCACCCGATCCGGCCGCGGAGGTCCCGGGCCGCGTGGTGGTGCGATGTCCCGGCTCTACACTGAGGTGGTGTCCATCCTTGAGGGAATCAACGACCCCGCCGACCTTCGGTCGCTGGATGACGCCCAACTCGATCAACTCGCCACTGAGATCCGGGAGTTCCTCGTGGCCAAGGTGTCGCGTACGGGCGGACACCTCGGACCCAACCTGGGGGTTGTGGAGCTGACCTTGGCGCTGCACCGCGTCTTCGACTCCCCGCGCGACGCCCTGCTGTGGGACACCGGGCATCAGGCCTATGTGCACAAGATCGTGACTGGCCGGCGTTCCGGATTCGACACGCTGCGCCGGCAGGGTGGGCTGTCCGGATACCCCAGTCGCGCCGAAAGCGAACACGACTGGATCGAGAACTCGCACGCCAGTACCGCCCTGGCCTACGCGGACGGCCTGGCCAAGGCCTGGCAGGCCCGTGGGCTGTTGGGCCAGCGGCACGTAGTGGCGGTGATCGGGGACGGCGCCCTGACCGGCGGTATGGCCTGGGAGGCGCTGAACAACATCGCGGGGTCCGACCGGCCGATGGTCGTCGTGGTCAACGACAACGAGCGCAGTTACGACCCGACGGTCGGCGGTGTGGCCAACCATCTGGCCACGCTGCGTACGACTAAGGGCTATGAGCGGTTCCTGGAATGGGGTCGTCGGGTACTCGACCGCACCCCGGTGGTGGGCAGGCCGGCCTTCGACACCCTGCACGGGCTGAAGAAGGGCGTGAAGGACATGGTCGCGCCGCAGGGAATGTTCGAGGACCTCGGCCTGAAGTACTTGGGGCCGGTGCCGGGGCACGACCGTGGTGCCGTGGAGCAGGCGCTGAGAAGGGCCAAGGGGTACCCCGGTCCGGTGCTGGTGCACGTGCTCACACAGAAGGGCCGTGGCTACCCACCGGCCGAGCAGGATGAGGCTGATCGGTTCCACGGGGTCGGAATCATCGACCCGCTCACGGGACGGCCCACCGCCCAGTCCGGGGCCTCGTGGACGTCGGTGTTCTCCGATGAGATGTGCCACCTGGCTACGCAGCGTCCCGACCTGGTCGGGATCACCGCAGCGATGCTCGGTCCCACCGGGCTCGCGGCGATGAAGCAGAGGTTCCCGGAGCGGGTGTTCGACGTCGGCATCGCCGAGCAGCACGCCATCACCTCGGCGGTGGGCATGGCGATGGGCGGTCTGCACCCGGTCGTCGCGGTATACGCGACCTTCCTGAACCGGGCGTTCGACCAGGTTCTCATGGATGCCGCACTGCACAAGGCCGGCGTGACGATCGTGCTGGACCGCGCGGGCGTGACCGGCGACGACGGGGCCAGTCACAACGGCATGTGGGACATGTCGATTCTGCAGGTCGTGCCGGGTCTGCGGCTGGCCGCGCCCCGTGACGGCCAGCGCTTGCGCGAGAGTCTGCGAGAGGCGGTTTCGGTCACCGACGCACCCACGGTCGTGCGGTTCCCCAAGGGGGTGCTGCCCGCTGAGATTCCCGCAGTGCGAGCGCAGGGATCGGTGGACATCCTCGCCGAGCAGGGAGCGGCGGACGTACTGCTGGTCGTAGTAGGGGCGATGGCCGGCGTCGGACTCGAGGTGGCCGACCGCTTGGCTGCGCAGGACATCGGAGCCACCGTTGTCGACCCGCGATGGGTCAAACCGGTGCCTGCTGAACTGGTCGGCCTGGCGGGCGGGTTCCGGCTGGTCGTGACAATCGAGGACAACGGTGTGGTCGGCGGAACCGGTGCGGCGCTGGCCGGGCGACTGCGTGAGACGGGTTGCTCCGTGCCGGTACGCACCATCGGGATTCCGCAGGAGTTCCTCGACCAGGGCACCCGTGCGCAAGTCCTCACCCGGGCGGGTCTGACCGCCCAGCAGATTGGTCATCAGGTCATCGGATGGATTGCCGCCTCCGACGACCAGGTGGTAACGGAGCCGGCCGAGTAGCGCCGGGGTCGAACCGGTTGCGGGCTCTGGGTGGGGTGCCCGGTGACGCCCGGTGGGGCTGGCCGGGTGGCTCCACTGTCCTGTTTCCGCGGTGATGGCCCGTTGGAACGGGTCAGGTCCGCGGTTGCGGGTCATCGGGCAGCGGAACCCGGTGCGGGCCCTGGTCCGAGTGACCCGGTGGCTCTTGCGGCGCTTCGGATTTCGGGGTGGGTCGCTGGGGTCGTGGTGCC
>DAOMFH010000341.1:0-2914 GCA_035429705.1 Actinomycetota bacterium | reverse complement strand
CAGACCTTGGCCAGGTGGGCGCTGAGGGTGCGGGCCGGGACCAGGCGGAAAGCGTAGTGGTGCGTGCGGGAGCGGATCGTCCCGATGATCTTGTCGGGTTCGGTGGTGGCGAACACGAAGCGCACGTGGTCGGGTGGCTCCTCGATGAGTTTGAGCAGGGCGTTGGCCGCCCCCGGCCCGAGCTGGTGGGCCTCGTCGATGATGTAGATCTTGTAGCGGCTGGCCGCCGGCACGAACATCGCCCGCTCCCGCAGTTCGCGGGCGTCATCGACCAGGCCGTGGGTGGCGGCGTCCATCTCGATGACGTCCAGCGAACCGGACCCGTTGGGGGCCAGGGCCAGGCACGACTCGCACTGTTCGCAGGGCCGCGAGGTGGGGCCCTGCTCGCAGTTGAGCGACCGGGCGAGGATACGCGCGCTGGAGGTCTTGCCGCAGCCGCGGGGTCCGGAGAACAGATAGGCGTGGTGGACCCGGTCCGAGTCGATCGCCCGCTTCAGCGGCTCGGTGACATGCTCCTGCCCGATGACGTCGTCGAAGCGACCGGGACGGTACTTGCGGTAGAGGGCGAGGGCCACCGATCCAGACTATGCGCAGCTCACGACATCCGGTGCAGGGTCCGGGGGATGGGGATAGATGCGCGGCTGGTGTTCCTCGCGCTCAATCGACCGCGTGGATTCAGCGCGGGGAACGCAGAGCGGTCTTGAGAAGGGTGCTCATGGCTTCGCCCACCCGTTCCATCGCCGGCTGCGGGTCGACGCGCCGGCCCGCGAGGTCGTCGGCGGTCTGCCGGATCAGGGCGATGGTCTCGTCGGTGTCCGGCAGTGGGCACCCCCCGCGCTGCAGCGAGGTCAGTTCGGTCACGGCGCCGTAGGTGCGCTGCAGGCTCGGCAGTGTCGCCTGCAGCGAGGCCAGGACATGGCGTGAGTGGTAGGGCATCATGCCGTACTCCTTGAGCGCGGCACCCGCTGCCGCGGTCACCCGGGAGGCGTAGCGGCGGCTGGCCCGCAGATCCTCCTCGTCGGCCCCCTCGACCAGATCCGTCAGGTAGTCCGCCGACGCGTCCAGCGACCGGGCGAACGTCTCGCGGACCAACGAGGCGGCCCGCTTCGGCCACATGATCCACATGCCCAACAGGGCGATCGCGACACCGGCCGCCGCGGCGGCCAGTCGCCACCCGTGCGCCGACCAGCTGTGCGGGAGGATCAGTGCCGCGGTACACATCATGAAGGCGGCGATGCCTGCTGGGAAGGCCCACCAGAGCATGGGGGCGTACCCGATCGCCAGGAAGATGCAGGCGGTGGACATCCCGATCAGGACCCAGGTCAGATCGCCGGACATCCCGGCGAGCAGGGCGCCCAGGACGCTGCCGGTGAGTACCGCCCCGCTGATGGCGACCATGCGCTCCACGGACCCGCTGAGGTCGGGACGCAGCACCAGAGCGGCCATGATCGGAACCAGGAAGGCGTCGGGTACTCCCGACCAGAGCGCCACCCCGGCAGCCACCACGAGCACCACCAGGTAGCGCAAGGCATGCCGGCGCAGGAGGTGGTCCGATCGCAGACCGGCGAACCAGTCGACCCAACTGGGCTGGGAGCGTTTGCGCACCTCCGACTGCGACAGTCGCTCCAGGTTGTGGATGTCGGGGATACGGCAGATGTCCGCACGCAACTCGCGCAGCGCCCCGGTACCCGCCACATCGCCGGGGTTCAGGGCCTCCCACAAGGCCAGCACCCGGTCGATCGAGTAGAGCGTCGCACCGATCGAGACGTATGTCTGCCGGCGCTGCAGCAGCAGTTGGCGCGCGTGACGGCAGGTCTTCGCGACGTTCGCGCACATCTCCAGGGCCGGTTCCTCATGGGCCCGGCTCATGAGGTCCTCGGCGTCCATGGCGCTGGCCAGGTGCTGGGTGATCGAGTTCGCCAGTGAGATCTGACTGGCCGTCTGGGGTCCCGAGGACGCCGGCCAGGACATGGCCGCGTCGGAGTACGCGTCGGCGGTGGCCCGCGACAGTTCGATACGGGCGAGTGCGATGCGCTGCGGGTCGGCCTCGTTGGCGTACATGTCGATTAGGTCGGCGACCTTCGCGAACTGCCGGGTGGCTGGTGAGCGGGCCGCCCGGCCACCGCTGAACAGGTCGGGAACCAGGATCAGCAGCAGTGCCAGGGCCCCTCCGGCCAGGCTCGCGGCCATCGCTGCCCCCGGCTTGACCAACTGACCCGGGGTACCCAGCGCCAGCAGGATCACGAGCATCGACGCGGAGGTGCGCCGGGCGGCAGTCGGACCGCCCACGGCCGACAACGCGACGATCGCGGCGATGACGGCGGTCACGGCCAACTCGCCGAAATGCCAGGGATTGGCCAGGACGGCCACCCCGATGCAACCGGAGGTGAACAGGATCTGGAAGAGGGCGCCGCGCATCCGTCTGACCAGCCCGGTGGACGTGTCGCAGAAGGCGACGATCCAGGCGAGCATCCCCGCGACGAAGCCCAACGCCGGGCGTTCGTAGAGAAAGCCGGCCACCATGCATGCCAGCCATCCGACCGCGCCTCGAAGTCCCTGTCCCAAGTCCGGCGGTCCGGTGGCTCGGGTCCATTGGGCGATCGGGATACCCATGGTGCCTCCGACGTTAGCAGCGCGGGAGTCGCTGGGGCCGAACATGCAGGGACCCCCCGCGCACCCGGCAGAGCACGCTTACCCTTGCTGCCTTCCGGCCCTGGGGGGGTTGGGCATGATGCCGCCGCACGGGGGGTCCCTCCCAGAATACGCGGTGTCCGTACCCGTACCATCGTCGGTGGAGGATTCGCCTAGAGGCCTATGGCGCTCGCTTGGAAAGCGGGTTGGGTTAACAGCCCTCGCGGGTTCGAATCCCGCATCCTCCGCAAGGAAACGGCCCCCCTCGTGGGGGCCTTTTCCG
>DAOMFH010000340.1:0-2915 GCA_035429705.1 Actinomycetota bacterium | reverse complement strand
GCGGGCTTGCGCCGCCGCCGCCCGCGCGGCCCGCACCGCTGTCGCGAGTGTCGCGCGGTTGTTGGTTGGTTCACGAATGTTGCGTGGTTGGGGATGTTGATCAAGGAGAACCCCCAACGCCGCAACAGTCGTGGCCGGCCGTGCCCGCGCACCTCGATGTGGGTGTTCTGCGCGGGCCCGCGGGTCCGCACCGCCACCGCCCGCCCCGCCGCCCCGAGTTCCGCGCGGTTGTCGACCTGAGGCCGCCGATCAGTCGAGCTTCCCGCGGGCCTCCGGGTTCAGCACACCCCAGGCCACGAGCTGGTCGGCCAGCACGCCTGGAGGTTCGTCGTAGATGACCGCCAGTGTCCGTAGGTCGTCCTGGCGGATGCTCAGAATGCGACCGTTGTAGTCACCGCGCTGGGCCTGGATCGCGGCCGCGTAGCGGGCCAGCGGGCCCACCTTGTCGGTCGGTACCTGTCCGAGCCGTTCCAGGTCGAGGATCAGCCGGGCGGGGGGCTCCGCCGCCGATCCGGGGGTGCTGTCAGGCAGAAGTTCGGCGACCGGGACGCCGTAGAACTCCGCGAGTTCCGCGAGTTTCTGTACTGTCACTGCGCGGTCGCCTCGCTCGTAGGAGCCGACCACGACCGCTTTCCACTTGCCTTGCGACTTCTCCTCCACCCCATGCAGCGACAAACCCTGCTGCTGCCGGATGGAGCGCAGTTTGGCGCCGAGGGCTCGTGCGTACTCCGTTGCCATGGGCCGGCCGCTCCATTTCGTCTTCTACGCATGGAAGGCTACGGAGAGTGATGGAGGGAGGCAACTCGGCGGGGTACCGGTTGCGCGGGGTCGCGCAGGGCGGATGGTAGCGTCGACGACGAAAGCCTGCCTTTAACCACCGTCCAGCGAGGCGGAGAAGGGGGTTGGACGCGATGACGCCTGACCAAGAGTTTCTCACCGACTCAGACATCCACAGAGCGGTGGTCCGCATCGCTCACGAAATCCTCGAACGCAACCGCGGCGCCGACGATCTGGTGCTGCTGGGCATCCCGACCCGGGGGGTTCCGCTCGCACAGCGCATCGCGGCGGCGATGCAGGCCATCGAGGCCCGCGAGGTTCCGGCCGGAGCGCTGGACGTCGGGATGTACCGGGACGATCTGCGGCTGCGCCCGACCGTCGCGCTTCACCCCACGGTGATCCCCGGCGACGACGTGACCGGCAAGACCGTGGTCCTCGTCGACGACGTCCTGTTCAGCGGGCGCACGATACGCGCAGCCATGGACGCCCTGGCCGATGTGGGTCGGCCCAAAGCAGTCCAGCTGGCGGTCCTGCTCGACCGGGGGCACCGGGAACTACCCATCCGGGCCGACTACGTGGGCAAGAACGTGCCGACCGCCCGCGAGGACGACGTGCAGGTGAAGCTGACCGAAATCGACGGCACCGACGCGGTGCGGCTCGTGCGCGCGGGAGGAAAGTGATGCGCCATCTTCTGACCACGACCGACCTGAGCAGGGACGACTCCCTGGCCATCCTGGACACTGCCCGCGAACTGGCCCAGGTCGCCGACCGTCCGGTCAAGAAACTGCCCACCCTGCGGGGTCGCACGGTGGTGAACCTGTTCTTCGAGGACTCCACCCGCACCCGCATCTCGTTCGAGGCCGCGGCCAAGCGGCTCTCAGCCGACGTCATCAACTTCTCCGCGAAGGGTTCCAGCCTGTCCAAGGGGGAGTCGCTGAAGGACACCGCCCTGACGTTGCAGGCGATGGGGGCCGACGCGGTCGTCATCCGGCACGGTGCCAGCGGTGCCGCCCACCGGCTGGCGACCAGCGGCTGGATCCACGGCGCGGTCATCAACGCCGGCGACGGCACCCACGAGCATCCGACCCAGGCATTGCTGGACGCCTATACGATGCGCGACCACCTGCGTGGCAATCAGGGGGACCTCGAGGGTTTGAACGTGGTCATCGTCGGTGACGTCCTGCACTCGCGGGTGGCCCGATCGAACGTCTGGCTGCTCAACACGCTGGGCGCCCACGTCACCCTGGTCGCCCCGCCCACGCTGCTGCCGGTCGGGGTGGACACCTGGCCGTGCCGGATCAGCTACGACCTCGACGAGGCGATCGGCAAGGCCGACGTGGTGATGATGCTGCGCGTGCAGATGGAACGGATGAACGCGGCGTTCTTCCCGAGTGCCCGGGAGTACTCGCGCCGCTACGGTCTGGACGCCCCCCGCATGGCGGCCATGCCGGAGCATGCGCTGGTCATGCATCCGGGGCCGATGAACCGGGGCATGGAGATCGCCGCGGACGTGGCCGATGCGCCGCGCTCGGTGATCCTGGATCAGGTCACGAACGGTGTGCATGTGCGGATGGGTGTGCTGTACCTGCTGTTGGGAGGGCAAGACGCATGACGGTGCTCAGGAACGTACGTCCGCTGGGCGGTGACCCGGTGGATGTCCGCATCGCGGACGGGGTGATCGCCGAAGTGGGGCCCGGCCTGGCCGGCGACGAGATCATCGACGGTGCCGGCGCGGTGCTGCTGCCCGGGCTGGTGGATCTGCACACCCACCTGCGTGAGCCTGGCCGTGAGGACGCGGAGACGGTGGAATCCGGGACCCGGGCAGCCGCGGCCGGTGGGTTCACCGCCGTGCATGCCATGGCCAACACCGATCCGGTCGCCGACACCGCCGGGGTGGTCGAGCAGGTGTGGCGCCTCGGTGTCGAAGCCGGGTACGCCGACGTGCGGCCCGTGGGCGCGGTGACGATCGGGCTGGAGGGCAAGCGACTGGCCGAGCTCGGTGCGATGGCCGACTCCGCCGCGCAGGTGCGCGTGTTCAGCGACGACGGGCACTGCGTGTCGGACGCGCTGCTTATGCGCCGGGCGCTGGAATACGTGCGGGCCTTCGACGGGGTGATCGCCCAGCATGCCCAGGAGCC
>DAOMFH010000339.1:0-2917 GCA_035429705.1 Actinomycetota bacterium | reverse complement strand
CGCAGCGGCTCGTACCACTGCCGGATCTGGTAGAGGTTGACCGGGCCGTCGGCGTAGTAGACCAGTGTCTGGAAGTGGTCGTCCGGTAACAGTCGGTCCCCGGTCTGCGACTCCCACATCTCCACGGCCGGTTCATCCTGGGCGAGCACCCGGCGGACGGCCCAGTAGATCTGCTTGGCTTTGCTGGCCATCTTCGTCTCCTAGGAGCGGGCGTTCGCCCGGGCCAGGTCGTCGTCGAAGTCGATCTCGACGGCGAACAGGTCGGAAATGTCCACCGGTGCGAACTTCACGCCGTACCGCTCGATCGCCAACTCGATGCCGCGCTCGAAGTAGTCCTGTTCACCGCAGGCCGCCAGACACTCCACGAGGTGAGACTTGTCCTTGCCGGAGATCAAGTTGATACCGACCGCCTCGCCGAGCGCGTCGGGAACCTGCTTGCTCAGCGCGTTCACGTAGCCGTCGGCGTCGACGGTGTACTTGACCTCCTCCTCGGCAACCGCCGAGGTGTTGACACACACCACGTTGTCCCCCCGGACGATGCTCGACTCCAGCCGGGCCAGGACCTGCGGGTCGAAGACGACATCGCCGTTCATCCACAGCACCGGCCCATCGGAGGAGAACCGCAGGGCCTTCAGCAGGCTCTTGGAGGTGTTGGTCGTGTCGAAGTTCTCGTTGTACACGAACAGACCGTCCGGGAAGGCCTCCAGGATGGACTCCAGTTTGAATCCCACCACCGTCAGCACCCGTGCCTGCTCGCCGAAGACCGAGGTGATGTTGTCCCGTTGCTGTCCCATGATGCTGCGCCCGTCGTCCAGCCGGGTCAGCGGTTTGGGCCAGGGACGGCCGAGGCGGGTCCCCATGCCTGCGGCCAGGATCGCCACCTGGATGGTCATGCGGCGTGCTCCGTTCGTTGTGGGAATCGCGTCAATCGTACCCTTTGGCGGCGACTGCTAATGTGCGCGGAGTGAGTGTCCCTGCCAAGGCGGGCCGGATGGCCCGCACCGAGTACGAGCGGGTTCGCCGGGCCTCCCGGGACGCCGCGAATCGCCGGTTCCTGCGCCGCCATCCCCTGTCCCAGTCCCCGCCGGCCACGGCCATGGTGCACTTCGCCGATGACGATCCCGAACTGTATCTGTACCAGCTGCGCCAGTGGTACGAGCCGCTGGCGGCGCTGCGCCGGGAACTTCCGACGGTCATCTCCGTGCGCAAGGCGACCGTGGCCCGGGTGATCGCACGGGAGTGCACGCTGCCGGTGGTCTACCTGCGCAATCTGCCGGACATGGAGAACTACATGACCGCCGCCGACCCGCGGGTGGTGCTCTACGTGAACCAGTCGGTGCGCAACTTCCAGCTCATGCGCTACGGCCGGGCGATGCACGTCTTCATCTCGCACGGTGAGAGCGAGAAGGGCTACATGTCCAGCGGTCAGTTGCGCGCCTACGATTTCGCCTTCATCGCCGGCCGGGCCGCCCACGACCGCATCCTCGCTTCGCTGCCGCTCTACGACCCGGCGACCCGCACCCGGCAGATCGGCCGTCCGCAACTGGACTTCCTGCCGCCGGACCGCAGCGGCGGCCCGGGACCGCGCACCGTCTTCTACGCACCGACCTGGGAGGGCGACCGGCCGTCGATGGCCTACGGGTCGATCGAGTCGTCAGGCCGGCAGATCGTCGCCAGCCTGCTGGCCGGCGGCTATCGGGTCATCTACCGGCCGCACCCCTTGTCGGGGACCCACTCGCCCAGTTACGGGAGAGCCGACCGCGAGATCCGGGCGATCCTGGGGCGGGCGAATTCGTCGGCGCCGACCGGGCGGGCACCTCACGTGATCGACACCGCTGTCCGGATCGATGCGCAGATCGCCGAGTCGGATGCGGCCATCGTCGACAACTCCGCGATGGCCTTCGACTGGCTGGTGACCGGCAAGCCGCTGATCGTGACCGTCCCGGCCGACGAGTCCGCGGTGGGGGCACACAACAGTTTCCTGTCCGCCTGCTACCGGCTCACGGCTCAGGACGCCGGTGTCGCGGCCCAGCGGGTGGGCGACGCGCTGGAGCACGACGTCCTGCGCGACCAGCGGGACTACTGGGTCCACCGGCACTTCGGCGACGTGTCACCGGGGGCGTCGACCCGCCGATTCATCGAGGCGACCCGGGATGTGGCCGAGTTCGGGGCGGCGCAACTGCGGATGACCGAGCAGAGAGCAGCCGAACTCGGCGCGCGGCGGCTGGGCCCGGGCTGAGCCCGCCACCGGCTCCCGGCCGACGACTCACACCACCGGTGGACGGCCGTACCGGGTCATCTCCCAGACGGTGCGCCACGAGATCGGCCGGCGCGCGCCGGGATCATCGCGCCAGCCCTCCCGGAAGCCTTCCCACCACGCCTGCCACGACTGCGGGTCCCGGCGGGAACGGATCCGCTGTACCGCCGTCCACGTGCCCACATAGGGCAGGCCGACCGCCCACGGGAGGTTCCGGCGGGACAGCCAGACCCGGTTGCGGGCATTGAGCCGGTAGTACTGCGCGTGACGACGGGGGTCGATGACGGGGTGGTGGGCGACGAGGTCCCCGGCGTACCAGACGATCCGGTCGCAATCCCACACCCGCCAGGCCAGTTCGATCCCCTCGTGCGCGTAGAAGAAGGGGTCCGGCCAGCCACCGGCGCACTCGAAGACGTCCCTGGGGATGGCGACCGCCCCCTCCCACACGCTGAAGACCGCACTGCTGTGCCGAGGGTCGCCTTTTCGCATCCGCGGGATCCAGCGGGTGGGGTCCGTCGCCGAGCCCGGATCGGTGACCCGTGGCTGGATGAGGCCGAATCTCGGGTTGTCGGCGAACATCCGGGCGATCCGGGACAGTGTGTCCGGTTCGGGCAGCCAGGCGTCGTCGTCGAGGAAGAAGATCATCGGGGCGGTGGTGGC
>DAOMFH010000338.1:0-2927 GCA_035429705.1 Actinomycetota bacterium | reverse complement strand
CCCGGCTTCATCCGGGCAACCAGGTCGTTGCCGATCAGGTGCGGGGTCTTGGCGCCGTGCACCAGGACCGCACCGATGACCAGGTCCGCGTCCAGCACGCAGCGCTCGATCTCGTACTGGCTGGAGGCCACGGTCTGCATGTGCCCCTGGTAGATCGCGTCGGCCGCCCGCAGCCGGCTCACGTCCCGGTCCAACAGGAGCACCTCGGCCTGCATGCCCAAGGCGATCGCCGCGGCGTTCTGGCCGGCCACCCCCGCCCCGATGACGACGACCTTGCCGGCGTGCACACCCGGCGCGCCGGACAGCAGCACCCCCCGTCCGCCCTGCGCCTTGAGCAGCGACAAGGCCCCCACCTGTGGGGCCAACCGCCCGGCTACCTCCGACATGGGCGCGAGCAGGGGCAGCGTGTGGTCGGGCAGTTCCACGGTCTCGTAGGCGATCGCGGTGGTGCCCGCCGCGAGCAGAGCGTCGGTGCACTCCCGGGAGGCGGCCAGATGCAGATAGGTGAACAGCACGAGGTCCGCGCGCAAGAAGCCGTACTCCTCGGGCAGCGGTTCCTTGACCTTGACGATCAGTTCGGCGGACTCCCACACACCGGCGGCATCCGGCACGATCTGCGCTCCGGCCGCCGCGAACTCGCTGTCTTCCAGGGCCGACCCGCGCCCGGCCCCGGCTTGCACCAGGACGGTGTGTCCATGGCGAACCAGTTCCTGCACCCCAGCCGGAGTGATCGCGACCCGGTACTCCTGCTGCTTGATCTCGGACGGTACACCAACCCGCATGGATACCTGCCCTTCCGGCCCGTCCGCTACACCGGCGGTGTGCGCACGTTCCCGAGCGATTCGACCCAGTTTCGCACAGGCCAGGGCGCGTCAGCAGGTCGAAGATCCCGCCAGCCCCGGGACCGGGCAGCCGCAGCAGCCAGGATGCCGTTGGTCGCGGTGGGGTTCTGGATCCGGCCGGCCAGGACGTGCCCGACCGCCTCGTCCAGGTCCACCCACGTCGCCGGCAGGTGTGCCTCCTCGGCCTCCCCGGTGTGCTCGCGGCCCTCCGGCAGGCTCTGCAGGTCACGGGCCAAGAAGCAGCGGAACGTCTCGCTGGTGCCACCCGGGGAGTTCAGGAAGTCGATCAATACATGCCACTCCCGCGCACGCAGGCCCGCCTCTTCCGCGAGCTCACGGCGGGCGCATTCCCAGGCCGACTCCCGGTGGGTGTCCAGCAACCCCGCCGGCGGCTCGAACAGGTACCCGCCCACCGGATGCCGGTACTGGCGGATGAGCAGCAGGCGGTCGTGCTCGTCCAGCGCCACCACTCCGACCGCTCCCGGGTGCACCACCAGGTCGCGGGTCACCGCATGATCCCCGATCAGGACCTCGTCGGAACGCACGTCCCAGACCGCCCCGTGGAACTGTGTGCGGCTGGCGGTCACCTCATGGCTGTCGAAGGAGTCTGCGACCGGACCCCGCCAGATCTCATCCATCGGCCTGCCGGCGCAATGCGGCCGCGACCAGCCCGGAGAACAGCGGGTGCGGGCGGGTGGGCCGGGAGCGGAACTCCGGGTGGGCCTGGGTGGCCACGAAGAAGGGGTGGACCTCGGGGGGAAGTTCGACGAACTCAACGAGCCGGCCGTCCGGGGAGGTTCCGCTGAACACCAGGCCGGCCTCCGCCAGTTCCCCGCGGAAGGCGTTGTTCACCTCGAACCGGTGCCGATGCCGTTCGTCGACCGCCAGTTCCCCGTAGGCGCCGGCCACGACGCTGCCCGGGGTGAGGGCCGCCGGGTACAACCCGAGCCGCATGGTGCCGCCCATGTCACGGTCCCCGCTGACCACATCGGTCTGGTCGGCCATGGTGGACACCACCGGGTGGGTGGTCCCGGGGTCGAACTCCTGCGAGTTCGCATCAGCCATCCCGGCGACGTTGCGCGCGTACTCGATGACCATGCACTGCAGGCCGAGGCACAGGCCCAGGGTCGGAATCCGGTTCTCCCGCGCGAACTGGATGGCCCCGAGTTTGCCTTCGATCCCGCGCACGCCGAACCCGCCCGGCACACAGACGGCATCCACATCGCCGAGCGCATCCTTCGCGCCCTCCGGCGTCGCGCACTCGTCGGAGGCGACCCAGCGGATGCGAACCGCACTGTTCTGTCCGAACCCGCCGGCGCGC
Organism: Actinomycetota bacterium; assembly: GCA_035429705.1. Taxonomy (GTDB): domain Bacteria; phylum Actinomycetota; class Actinomycetes; order S36-B12; family UBA10799; genus JADKAV01. Next base: position 764 of record DAOMFH010000338.1, on the reverse strand, counting down.
AAGGCTTCGGTGACCGACAGGTAGGCGTCCGGCAGGTCGATGTACTTGCCGACCAGCGCGATCTCCACTGAGTTCGCCGGGTTGTGCACCCGTTCGAGCAGCCCGCCCCAGGACGTCCAGTCCACGTCGCGGAACGGCAGACCCATCCGGCGTACGACGTATGCGTCCAGTCCTTCGGCGTGCAGGACCTTCGGGATGTCGTAGATGCTGGGCGCGTCGACGGCGGCCACCACCGCTTCCTTGTCCACGTCGCACATCAGCGAGACTTTGCGCTTGATCCCGTCCGGGACCGGCCGGTCGGCGCGCAGCACGATCGCGTCGGGCTGGATACCGATGTTGCGCAGCGCGGCCACGGAGTGCTGGGTCGGCTTGGTCTTCAGTTCCCCGGACGGGCCCAAGTAGGGCAGCAACGACACGTGCAGGAAGAACGAACGGTCGCGACCCAGATCGTGGCGCACCTGCCGGGCGGCCTCCAGGAACGGCAGCGACTCGATGTCACCGACGGTCCCACCGATCTCGGTGATCACCACGTCGACGTCGTCGGTGGCCATCGCGCGCACCCGCGCCTTGATCTCGTTGGTGATGTGCGGGATGACCTGCACTGTGTCACCCAGGTACTCCCCCCGGCGCTCCTTGGCGATCACGGTCGAATACACCTGGCCGGTGGTGACGTTGGCGATGCTGGCCAGGTTGCGGTCGAGGAACCGCTCGTAGTGGCCGATGTCCAGATCCGTCTCGGCGCCGTCGTCGGTGACGAACACCTC
>DAOMFH010000337.1:0-2933 GCA_035429705.1 Actinomycetota bacterium | reverse complement strand
CGCTGCACCGGGGAGCCGTTGGAGACGCCGTCGCGCAGGTCGTGGTGGGCGTCGAGGGTTACCAGCCCGTCCGCGGCCATCCCGCGGGTGACCGCGTAGGTGATCGAGTTGTCGCCGCCGAGCGCCACCAGCAACCGGCCCTGCCAGTCCGCCAGCAGCCCCTGTGTGCGTGCCTCCCCCTGCGGACCGTCGGGGTCTTCCACATCGCCGAGATCGACCACCGGCAGTTCGCGCAGGTCCCGGCTGATCGACTCGGCCCAGGTGGAGTACCTGGCCAGGGCCGCCCGGACCGCTGCGGGTGTCTCATGCGCGTTGGTCGCCGAGATCGAGGTCAGGTGGGCCGGCACGCCCAGGACACCCAGCCATGGCTGTTGCCGCCCCGGGCCGTCAGCCAGCCACCGGCTGGCCCGTGGCCAACGGGGGTCGTCGGGCGCAGACGCGTTCACGCTCCGACCGCCGCGCCGCGCCGCCACACCCGGTCGATCAGGTTAACGCCGGGACGGTAGGCCAAGTGCAGGTACGACGGTGCATCCAGTAGTACCAGATCCGCCGGAGCACCGACCCGGATACGGCCGAGGCCGTCGCGCCGCAGAGCGGTCGCTCCCCCGACGGTGGCCGCCCAGAGCGCCTCGGGCACGGTCATGTGCATCTCCCGTACCGCCAGCGCGATGCACAGCGGCATCGAGGTGGTGTAGCTGCTCCCGGGGTTGCAGTCGGTGGCCAGTGCCACGACCGCCCCTGCGTCCAGCAGTCGCCGCGCGTCGGGATACGTGGCGCGCGTGGAGAACTCCGCACCCGGCAGCAGTGTGGCCACCGTGGGCTCCTGGCCCCCAGCGGAGTCGGCCAGGGCATCGATGTCCGCGGAACTGAGATGGGTGCAGTGGTCCGCCGAGGCGGCGCCCAACTCGACCGCCAACTGCACGCCGGGGCCCTCCTGCAACTGATTGGCGTGGACTCTGGGCACCAGCCCCCGGGCCATTCCCGCAGCGAGGACCGTGCGCGACTCGTCGGCGTCGAACGCGCCTCGTTCACAGAAGACGTCCACCCACCGGGCCCCATCGGCACACGCATCGAGCATGGGTCCGGTCACCAGTTCGATGTACCCCGACCGGTCCTGCTCGTACTCGGCCGGCACCACGTGCGCGCCGAGGAACGTGACCTCATCGGTGAACTCGCCGGCGATGCGTACCGATCGGGCCTCGTCGACCACCCGCAGCCCGTACCCGGACTTGATCTCGAAGGTCGTGCTGCCCGCGGCGACCAACTCCGCTGCCAACCGGGCGACGTTGGCCCGCAGCAGTTCGTCGGAGGCCGCCCGGGTGGCCGCCACGGTGGTTCGAATGCCACCGGCCGAGTAGGCGTGCCCGGCCATCCGCGCGGCGAACTCGGCGGAGCGATCGCCGGCGAACACCAGGTGGGAGTGGCTGTCGACGAAGCCGGGGATCACCGACGCGCCGCCGCAGTCCACGCGGAAGTCGGCGGCCGGGGCCGCATCCGCCCGGCCCAGCCAGGCGACCTGCGGCCCGTCGAGCAGCACGGCAGCGTCCGACCGGATTCCGAGACGGTCCTCACCGGTGCCGTCGCAGGTCACCAGTTCACCGATGTTGTCCAGCAGGACGCTGCTCACGGACTCATCCTTCGCGCATCGGGATGCGCACACCATCCCGCTCAGCTACATCGAGCGCTTCCTGGTATCCGGCGTCGACATGACGGATGACGCCCATACCCGGGTCGTTGGTGAGCACCCGGGCCAGTTTCTCCCCCGCCAGCGGTGTGCCGTCGGCCACACAGACCTGTCCGGAGTGGATGGAACGACCGATACCCACCCCGCCACCATGATGGATCGAGACCCACGACGCCCCGGACGCGGTGTTGATCAGCGCGTTGAGCAGTGGCCAGTCCGCGATGGCGTCGCTGCCGTCGCGCATCGACTCGGTCTCCCGGTAGGGGGAAGCGACCGAGCCGCAGTCGAGGTGGTCGCGGCCGATCACGATCGGTGCCGACAGTTCGCCGGAGGCGACCATCTCATTGAACCGGACTCCGGCCTTGTCGCGCTCGCCATAGCCCAGCCAGCAGATCCGCGCCGGAAGCCCCTGATAGGCAACCCGTTCCTGCGCGGCCGCGATCCAACGGGCCAGGGACTCGTCCTGCGGGAACAGGTCCAGAACCGCCCGGTCGGTGGCCGCGATGTCCTTCGGGTCGCCGGACAGCGCCGCCCAGCGGAACGGGCCTTTGCCTTCACAGAACAGCGGGCGGATGTAGGCCGGTACGAATCCCGGGAAGTCGAAGGCGCGGTTGTAACCGCCCAGTTCGGCCTCACCCCGGATGGAGTTGCCGTAGTCGAAGACCTCGGCGCCGGCGTCCATGAAGCCGACCATGGCCTCGACGTGCCGGGCCATGGACTCCCGCGCGCGTTCGGTGAAGCCCTGCGGGTCACGGGCGGCCTCGTCGTGCCAGTCCTCGAAGTTGATGCCCAGCGGCAGGTAGGACAGCGGGTCGTGTGCCGACGTCTGGTCGGTGACGATGTCCACAGCCACGCCGCGGCGCAGCAGTTCCGGAACCACGTGCGCGCAGTTGCCCACCACCCCGACGCTCCACCCGCGGCCCTCGGACTTCGCTTCGAGCGCCTTCGCCACCGCCTCGTCGAGATTGTCCGTCCACTCATCCAGGTAGCGGTCCTTCACCCGGCGCGCCAGACGACTCGCGTCAACGTCCACGATCAGGCACGCGCCGTCGTTGAGCGTCACCGACAGCGGCTGGGCGCCACCCATCCCCCCGCAGCCGCCGGTCAGGGTGAGCGTGCCGGCCAGGCTGTTCCCGAAGCGCTTGGCGGCCACCGCCGCGAACGTCTCGTAGGTCCCCTGCAGGATCCCCTGCGTCCCGATGTAGATCCACGAGCCCGCGGTCATCTGCCCGTACATGGTCAGGCCCAG
>DAOMFH010000336.1:0-2934 GCA_035429705.1 Actinomycetota bacterium | reverse complement strand
GGGTGCGCTTCCTGACGCTCGCCGACGTCGCCGAGACCCTCAACATCTCCTCGGCGCAGGCGTACGCCCTCGTGCGCAGCGGCGAGCTGCGCGCCATCAAGGTCGGTGGCCGGGGGCAGTGGCGCGTGGAGACCGCGGAACTCGAGGCATACATCCAGCGTGCGTACCAGCAGACCGCGGCGATGCTAGACACTGCCGAGCACAGCCCCGACTCGCACCAGCGGTAACAGGGTGGGCCGCCCGCTCACCCGCGCGTGCACGAAATCCGCACCCACCCAGTCCAGGCCCACGACGATCGACTCGCCTCCGGCCAGGATGACCTCCCGCGGCATGCGACCGGTGTACTGCCGCAGGCACTGCCGGAATCCCACCGGACTGGTGGGGACGCCTTCGCCGCGCCCCAGCGGCCGGATCTGGTCACAGAGGGGCAGGCTGACCAGCGCGCTGTTCAACTGAACCCAGTCTGAGCCGACCGCCAGCAGGTTGCCCTTCACCACTTCGCCGCCGATGACCACCTGCAGGACCTGGAAGCGCCGCACGTAGTCGGCCAGCGACCAACTCCCCCGCTCGACGGTGAGCGCATCCCGGTGCTCGTAGTGCAGATCCAACCGGTCCAGGGCGGTTGCCCGGACCTCCACATCGGTGAGGTCCGGCCAGTCGTCCTGCATATCCACAGAGCGTACCCACGCCGTCAGCACTGGTGTCTATGATCTAACAAACACCATCAAATGCGATCAAATGAGCCTTAATAACATGAACAACTCAGCTGCTGCCGTCTCCGTCATCGAGTCCTGGACGCCGCCCGTCCACCAGCCACGCCCCCGCCACCTACACCTGGTCCGACCAACCCCACCCATCGGGCCCGATGCGGCGTGGGTACGACGACTCACGCAGTCGGTGGTCGAGGTGCTCGGCGGTCAGCGTTCCGCCACCACGCTGGTGCGGGTGCTGAGCCCGGCCGTGTTCCAGTCGCTGCGCGAACCCGACCCGCGCCCGCAACTGCGGGAGGGCAAGGTGCTGTCGATCCGCACCCAGCCGCTGGGACAGGACAGCATCGAGGTGGCCGCCGTGATCGGCTGCCCGCAGCGCACCCGGGCCCTGGCCCTACGCCTGCAGCAGCGTCACCAGCGCTGGCGGTGCGTGTGCATCGTCGTTCTGTGACGCCGCTCAGGCCGCGTTTCGCGGATCCCCGTGACAGCGCTTGAACTTCTTGCCCGATCCGCACGGGCACAGTGCATTGCGCGCGACGTTCTGGAAGCGCGCATCGCCGCCGCGGGCACTGCCGCCCGCGCTGGCGCCGCCGTCCAGGGTGCCCCGCTCCACATGCGCCGGAGTCGGCTCGTCGAGCGTCGGGGATGAGTACTGCACCTGCTGCGGGCGCTCATGCTCCAGACCCGGGGCAACCAGATGCGGCACGGCGGCGGTCTCCTCGACCTCCACCAACTCCTCGGCATCCTCGTCCTCGCCAGCGACTGTGGGCTGGACGTGGAACATGTAGCCGACGGTCTCCTCCTTGATCCCGTTCATCATCGCGACGAACAGGTCGTAGCCCTCCTTCTGGTACTCCACCAAGGGGTCGCGCTGGGCCATCGCCCGCAGCCCGATGCCCTCCTGCAGGTAGTCCATCTCGTAGAGGTGCTCGCGCCACTTGCGGTCGAGCACGTTGAGGATCACCTGGCGTTCGAGTTCCCGGGCGACCGGCTCGCCGAGCTCCTCGACCCGGCGGTCGTACGCCGCCTGGGCGTCGTCCTGCAGTGCCTGCGTCAGGAAGTCCGCGCTGAGCCCTGAACGGTGGCCGCCGGCCTCGGCCTCCAGCGCGGCGATGGACGTGTTCACCGGGTAGAGGGTCTCGAGCTGGGTCCACAACTGGTCCAGTTCCCACTCCTCCGGGTAGCCCTCCATGGTGTAGTTGGCCACCGCGCCGGCGATTGTGTCGTCGAGGAACTGGCGGACCTCGTCCTCGAGGTTCTCGCCGTGCAGCACCCGCTGCCGCTCGGCGTAGACCACCTGCCGCTGCCGGTTGAGCACCTCGTCGTACTTCAGCACGTTCTTGCGGATCTCGAAGTTCTGCGCCTCTACCTGGCCCTGTGCGCTGGCGATCGCCCGGGAGACCATCTTGGCCTCGATCGGCACGTCGTCGGGGACGTTGAACCGGGTCAGGAACGCATCGACCATCGCAGCGTTGAACCGTTTCATGAGGTCGTCCTCCAGCGACAGGTAGAACCGGGTGGTACCCGGGTCACCCTGCCGGGCGGCACGACCGCGCAACTGGTTGTCGATACGCCGCGACTCGTGCCGCTCGGTGGCCAGCACGTACAACCCACCCAGTTCGGTGACCTCGTCGTGCTCGGCCCGCACGGACTCCTCGGCCTTCACCAGGGCATCCGGCCAGGCCGCCTCGTAGTCGTCAGGGGTCTCCACCGGATCGAGGCCACGGGCCTCCAGGTCAGCAGCCGCCCGCCGCTCCGGGTTCCCGCCGAGCATGATGTCGGTGCCCCGGCCGGCCATGTTCGTCGCCACGGTCACCGCACCCTTGCGCCCGGCCTCGGCGACGATGGACGCCTCCCGCTCGTGGTACTTCGCGTTGAGCACCTCGTGGCGGACCCCGGACTTCTTCAGCAGCGCCGAGAGGACCTCACTCTTCTCCACGCTGGCCGTGCCCACCAGCACGGGCTGGCCCTTCTCCTGGCACTCCTGGATGTCCTCGACCACCGCTGCGAACTTGGCCGGCTCGGTGCGGTAGATCACGTCGGACAGGTCGGCCCGGACGTTGGGCTTGTTGGTGGGAATGGGCACCACGCCGAGTTTGTAGATCTGGTTGAACTCGGCCGCCTCGGTCATGGCGGTACCGGTCATGCCGGCCAGCTTGTCGTACATCCGGAAGTAGTTCTGCAGGGTGATCGTGGCCAGCGTCTGGTTCTCGGCCTTGATCTC
>DAOMFH010000335.1:0-2950 GCA_035429705.1 Actinomycetota bacterium | reverse complement strand
CCCTCGCCGAAGAAGCAGACCGTCACCGCATCCTGCCCGCGCAGCCTGGCCGCCAGGGCCAGCCCCACCGCGGTCGGCAGCCCGCCGGCCACGATGCCGTTGCCGCCGTAGAAGTTCAACTCCTTGTCGAACAGGTGCATCGAGCCGCCCCGGCCCCGGCTGCAGCCGGTGACCTTGCCGAACATCTCGGCCATGATCGAGCGCGCGCTCATCCCGCGCAGCAGCGCGTGCCCGTGCTCCCGGTAGGTGGCCAGCACCGCATCGTCGTCGCGCAGCACGGACATCACCCCGGTGGCCACCGCCTCCTCCCCGATGTAGACGTGCAGGAAGCCGCGGATCTTGGTGGCGCTGTACAACTCCACGCAGCGCTCCTCGAACCGGCGCACACGCAGCATCTGGCGCAGGTAATCCACGTCACTCATGAGCCACCTCCGGACTCCAACGTCGACAGGTCACCTTCCGGTAATCCGAGTTCCCGGGCGCGCAGCAACCGCCGCATGATCTTGCCGCTACGGGTGTGCGGCAGGTCGTCGGAGAACGCGATCTCCCGCGGCGCCACGGCCGGGCCCAGTCGCCGCCGGGCGTGCGCGGTCAACTCGCGCCGGATCACCGCCGGATCCCCCACAACCCCCGGCTTCAGCGAGACGAACGCCTTTATCCGCTCGCCCATCATCGGGTCCGGGATACCGATGACCCCCGCCTCGGCCACCCGGGGATCCTCCATCAGCACGCTCTCCACCTCGAACGGACCGATGAGGTGCCCGGCGGTCTTGATCACGTCGTCGGCGCGTCCGACGAACCAGTAGTAGCCGTCGTCGTCGCGCTGCGCCAGGTCACCGGTGAGGTACCAGCCGTCCGCGAAGCACTTGCGGTAGCGCTCCTGCTCGCCGAGGTAGCCGCGGAACATCGACGGCCAGCCCGCCCGCAGCGCCAATTCACCGACCTCGCCGGCGGGCAACTCGACCATGCCGCCGTCCGGACCGGGTGCCGCGCGGCCCTCGTCCCCGCGCTGCAGGACCGCGGCGGTGATGCCCGGCATCGGCCGGCCCATCGAGCCGGGGCGCACGTCGGAACTGGCGAAGTTCGCGATCATGATCCCGCCGGTCTCGGTCTGCCACCAGTTGTCGTGGATCGTCAGGCCCAACACCTCCCGGCCCCACACGACCGCTTCGGGGTTGAGCGGCTCGCCCACGCTGGCCACGAACCGCACGGCCGACAGATCGTACTCCTTGGGCAGGTCCGGGCCGGCGCGCATGAGCATGCGGATGGCGGTGGGCGCGGTGTACCAGACGGTGACGCCTTGCTCGGCCAGCGTGTGGTACCAGCGGCGGGCGTCGAACTCACCCTCGTCGACGATCATCGTCAAACCGTGGGTCAGCGGAGAGATCACTCCGTAGCTGGTCCCGGTCACCCAACCGGGATCCGCGGTGCACCAGTAGATGTCGTCGGCATGCAGGTCGAGCGCGAAGTGACCGGTGGCGTAGTGCGCGACCACTGCGCCGTGCACGTGCACCGCCGCCTTCGGGGTGCCGGTGGTGCCGCTGGTGAAGTGCAGCAGCGCCATCTCCTCCCGGCCGGTCGGCTCGATCCGGAACTGCTCGGACTGGCCCGCAACCAGGTCCGCGAAGTAGACCGCACCCGGGATGTCCGCGAGGTCTTCGCCATCGGGCTCGTCGACCAGGATCACGTGCTGCAGCGCCGGCAGGTCCGCGCGAACCGGCGCGACCTTCTTGCGATAAAGGACCTTCGAGGTGAGCAATGCCACGCCGCCCCCGATGAGCACCCGCTGCTTGATCGGTTCGGGGCCGAACGCGCTGAACAGCGGTGCGAACACACACCGGGCCTTGAGTGTGCCGAGCATGCCGACGTACAGCGACGGCACCCGGCCGATCAGGCTGAACACCCGCTGCCCCGGTTCCAGACCCAGCGAACGAAGCGCGTTGGCGAACGCCGCGGTACGCCGTTGCAACTGCTCGTAGGTGATGTCGACCTCGCCGCCCTGTTTGGTCAGACAGCGCAGCGCGACCCGCTGCCCGTTGCCGGCGGCCACGTGCCGGTCGACTGCTTCGTACGCGATGTTGAACCCGTCATCGGGCAGTCCTGACAGCCACGCTTCAGCGCCCTCCCACGTGAAGTGGGCACATGCGGCGGCGTAGTCCGGGAGATTCGGCTCGGCTGCGAGATCCACGGCAGCCTTGTGGATGACGGGGAATTCCGAGAACCCGCCCATACTTCTGGTATACACCGGCCGCCGGGGCCATGACCCTCGAATGCCGCAGTCCTCGCAAGGGGGTCACGCTGCGCGACCACCGGCGTGCGCGTGGGGGCGCGTGGCGCCCGCCGGCGGTCGTACCCTGACCGTGTGACGCAGGAACCTGTGGACCCCGGCGACCAGTTGGTCAGCCAGGTCGTGGCCACCGTCGGCGCGCTCACGCCCGACGAGCAGGCGGCGGTCTACGGGGCCGGCTACTCCTACGGGATCACTGGCACCAGCACCCCGATGCACCGGGACAACGCGGCCTGGATCGCCACCGTGCTCGGCGACTTCCGCGCCCGGCCCTGCCCCTTCTGCCACCACGGCCTGCTCGAGCACTCGCTGGCGATCACCGACGCCGGGCCGTCGCTGACCTGCGACGCCGACGGCTCGACCCGCCCGGCCTATACCTGGCACACCGGCCCTGTGCAGCAGCCAGCCGGTCGCGTGGCGCTCGGCGCTGCCTTGTGGGTCGGGCTGCCCTTGATCAGCATCGGGCTGGCGGGCTGGCTCATGCCGGCGATCGCGGCGGCCCAGTATCGCGAACGCCGCTGGATTCTGGGTTCCGTCTTCTGGGCCGCGCTCACGATCGTGCTGGTCATCTTCATCGAGAACGAGTCGGTCAGTTCGATCATGGGCTTCCTGGCGCTGTTCCAGTGGTTCGGGTCAGCGATCTACGGCGGCTTCCAGGTCAAG
>DAOMFH010000334.1:0-2958 GCA_035429705.1 Actinomycetota bacterium | reverse complement strand
CGCCGTTGTCGACGAGCAGTCGGCGCCGGCGGTCGAAGCCCCGTCCGATGCGGCTGAGGCCGAGCAGGCCACGATCAACGAGGAGAACAACTGATGGCTGTCACTGCAGCGGATGTCAAGCGCCTGCGGGAGATGACCGGCGCGGGGATGATGGACTGCAAGAAGGCGCTGGAGGAAGCTGAGGGCGACTTCGACAAGGCAGTGGAGATCCTCCGGGTCAAGGGCGCCAAAGGCGTCACCAAGCGCGCCGAACGCAGTGCGTCGAACGGACTGGTGACCTCGTACCTCGAGGGCACTGAGCACGGTGTGCTCCTGGAGCTGAACTGCGAAACCGATTTCGTGGCCAAGACTGACGCGTTCCAGCAGATCGCTGCTGAGGTGTCCGCCTTCGTCGCTGCGGAACGGCCGGGCGACGTCCAGGAACTGCTTGAAATGGAGATGTCCGCAGACCGGACGATCCGGCAACTGCTGGACGAGGCCAACGTCGCCATGGGCGAGAAGATCGAGATCCGGCGTTTCGAGCGGTTCGCCGACGGCTTCGTCACGGTCTACCTGCACAAGCACGACCCGGCCCTGCCGCCGAGCGTGGGTGCACTGGTCGAGCTGGATCAGCCCAACGAGGAAGTCGGCAAGAACGTCGCCCAGCACATCGCGGCGATGGCCCCGCTGTACCTGTCGCGCGAGGACGTGCCCGACGACGTGGTCGCCAACGAGCGCCGTATCGCCGAGGAGACCGCTCGGGAAGAGGGCAAGCCCGAGCAGGCGCTGCCCAGGATCATCGAAGGCCGGGTCAACGGGTTCTTCAAGGACGTGTGCCTGCTCGAGCAGCCCTGGGTGCGCGACAACAAGAAGACGATCGGCGCGTACGTCCAGGAGAATGGCGCGACGGTGAAGCGGTTCGCACGCTTCAAGGTTGGCCAGGGCTAAGTGACGCAGCGCTGGGAGATGTCGCCGCCCGGCGGCTGGGAGCGCGTTCTGCTGAAGCTGTCGGGGGAGGCGTTCTCCGGTGGCACCGGGCTGGGGGTCGACCCCGACGTCGTCGCATCGATCGCCCGGCAGATCGCCGACGTCGTGTCGGACGGCCGGCAGGTGTCGGTCGTCATCGGCGGCGGCAACTACTTCCGGGGCGCTCAGTTGTCCGAACGCGGCATGGATCGTGCCCGGGCGGACTACATGGGCATGCTCGGCACGGTCATGAACTGCCTGGCGCTGCAGGACTTCCTGGAGCAGGACGGCGTGCACACCCGGGTGCAGACCGCCATCGCGATGGGCCAGGTGGCCGAACCCTACGTTCCCCGCCGGGCCATGCGCCACCTGCAGAAGGGCCGTGTGGTCATCTTCGGCGCGGGGCTGGGCGTGCCGTACTTCTCGACGGACACCTGTGCGGCCCAGCGTGCGCTGGAGATCGGGTGCCAGGCGGTCCTCATGGGCAAGAACGGCGTGGACGGGGTCTACGACGCGGATCCGCGAACCACCCCCGACGCCGTCAAGTACGAGACGCTCACCCACTCCGAGGTGCTGTCCCGCAACCTCAAGGTTGCCGATGCCACGGCCATCAGCCTGTGTCGCGACAACCACCTGCCCCTGGTGGTGTTCGATCTGCTCGCCCCCGAGCACATCAGGCGGGCGGCCGCGGCCGAGCGGATCGGCACCCTGGTCGGGTGAATTGCGTCACAACTTAGGTTCACCTAAGTCCGGCCTGTTACCCTGCTTACAGTGAGTGCGACGCTGGACCAGACGTTGGGGCCGGCCACCGTGAGGAACGTGGCCGGGGATTCGGCCATTCGGCGCAGGCTCGCCGAGATGGGCGTGCGACCCGGCGCTCAGATCCGGGTCCTGTACCGCACCACCGGTGGTGCCCGGGTCATCGCGGTGGAGGGCGCGCGGGTGGCGCTGGACGCCGATCTCGCCCGGGCCGTGACCCTGGAGGCTGAGAATGCCTGACGTTTCGCGCATCGCCTCGTGCCACTCCGAGGCCGCTGGTGACCTGGCCGCGGGCGGGGCGCCCGTTGTCGCGATGGCCGGGGCCCCGAACGTGGGCAAATCGACGCTGCTCAACTGCCTCACCGGCGCCCGCCACCAGGTGGGCAACTGGCCGGGTACCACGGTGTCGGTCGCCCGGGCCGAGTGGCGGCTGCCCGGGACGGGTGAGACCACCGTGGCGCTGGTCGACCTGCCCGGGACCTACAGCCTGGATGCGCTGTCCCCGGATGAACTCGTCACCAGCCAGCTGCTCATCCCCGCCGACGATGCGGACCGTCCCGACGTCACAGTGGTGGTCGTCGACGCATCGCGACTGAGCCGCTCGCTCTACCTCGTCTCGCAGGTCCGTGAGTCGGCCGGGCGAGTCGTGCTCGCCTTGACCATGTCCGACATCGCGGCCCAGCGCGATATCGAGGTGGACACCGAGGCGTTGCAGGAATATGTCGGAGTGCCGGTGGTCCGGGTCGACCCGCGCCGGGGGATCGGCGGTGCCGACCTCGGACATGCGGTCGCCAACTGCCTGGCCACCCCGGCGCCGGCCGGACGTCGGCGCGGCCCGGTCGGCGATGACGACCTGGACCAGGCCGAGGAGCGCTTCGCATGGGTTCAAGGTGCGGTGCGCAGCGCCACTGTGATCCCCGAGCGGGAGCCGCACACGTGGTCGGACCGGATCGATCGATGGGTGACGGCGCCCTGGATCGGTCCCCTGGTGTTCCTCGTGGTCATGTGGCTGGTGTTCCAGCTGACCACCACCGTGGCGGCGCCATTGCAGGACGCCTTGGACGCCTTCTTCACCGGGCCGGTGAGCAGCAGCGCCGGCTGGCTGCTGGGTGCCGTCGGTCTCGGGGGCACCTGGGTGGAGAGTTTCGTCGTCGACGGGCTCATCGGCGGCGTGGGGATGCTGCTGACCTTCGTGCCGTTGATGACGATCATGTTCGCTCTGCTGGCCCTGCTGGAGGACTCCGGCTACATGGC
>DAOMFH010000333.1:0-2971 GCA_035429705.1 Actinomycetota bacterium | reverse complement strand
CCCAGCTCTGGTCGCAACTGATCGCAGTGGTCGCCGTGCTGGTGTTCTCCTTCCTGGCCACCGTCCTCATCGGATTCACATTGCACAAGACGATGGGGCTGCGCATCGACCCAGACGATGAGATTGCCGGCATCGACCTGACCACCCACGCTGAGTCGGCGTACGAACTGCAGGAGAGCGGGTCCGGCGGGAAGTTCGCCGGGGTCGGTCAGGCAACTGTCAAGAAGGAAGGGGTCTCAGTATGAAGCTCGTCACCGCGGTGATCAAACCTTTCAAACTCGACGACGTGAAGTCGGCCTTGGAGACCTTCGGAATCCACGGGCTCACGGTGTCCGAGGCCAGCGGCTACGGTCGCCAGCGCGGGCACACGGAGGTCTACCGGGGGGCCGAGTACACCGTCGACCTGGTGCCGAAGGTGCGCATCGAGGTGGTTGTCGAGGACGACGACGCCGACAGCGTGGTCGAGGTGATCGTCAAGAGCGCACAGACCGGACGCATCGGTGACGGCAAGGTCTGGGTGGCTCCGGTCGAGTCGGTGGTGCGGGTGCGCACCGGTGAACGTGGCCCGGACGCCCTCTGACGTGTGCGGCGTGGCGGTGGTTCTGGTGGCCGCCGCCACGCCCCCCGCAGCCCAGCCGGAGCGGGTGCCATGAGCGGTGGCGCCGATGACTTCGCTACCGCGCGCGCCCACCTGATCGCCCGGCCCGGCTTCGGGTCCGCTCGCCGCCGCGCGCTGACCCGGCTGACCGACGAGTGGCTCGCGAAGGTGTTCGCGGCATCGGGAGCCGGCACCCTCGGATGCGCCCTGGTAGCCATCGGGGGTTACGGTCGCGAGGAACTCGCGCCGGGCAGCGACATCGATGTTCTGTTGCTGCACCCGGCCGGCGTCGCGGTGGATGACGTCGCGCAGCGGATCTGGTATCCGGTGTGGGACTCCGGCGTCCGGCTGGATCACAGTGTGCGCACCTCGGCAGGGGCCAGGCGGCTGGCCGCCCAGGACCTGCGGGTGATGCTCGGTCTGCTCGACGCACGCACCATCGCCGGCGACGACCGGTTGACGGCAGGGACTCGCTCCCGCATCCTCGGCGACTGGCGGGCGAAGGACGGCAGCCGTTTCGACGAACTGCTGGCAAGCGTCCAGGAACGCCGCGATGTGCACGGGGAACTGGCCCACCTGTTGGAGCCGGATCTGAAGGAGTCCTACGGGGGTCTGCGGGACCTGACCGTCCTGCGCGCCCTGACGGCCAGCTGGCTGGTCGGCACGCGGCTGAACGGACTTGGTGATGCGCGGTCCGTCCTGCTCGATGCCCGTGACGCACTGCACCGGTCCACCGGGCGCGCCACCGACCGGCTGATCCAGCAGGAGCAGCCCGGGGTGGCATGTCTGCTCGGGTACGCCGACGAGGACGAATTGCTGCGCGCGGTGTGCGCCGCCGGGCGGGCAGTCGCCTTTGCCAGTTCCCGGGCCTGGGCGGACATTCGCCGACAGGGCACGTCCGGACCGGGCGCCGGGGGCAGGCGAATCCGGCGGCCCGGGGTGCGGCGCCCACTGGCCGAGGGCGTGGTCGTGCACAACGGGGAGGTCGTACTCGCCGCGCAGACCCGGCCGGACCGGGATGCGGGGCTGGTCCTGCGGGTGGCGGCGGCAGCGGCCCAGGCGGACCTGCCGGTTTCGGCTCACACGGTGGACCGGCTCGCACGGGAGTCCGCACCGCTGCCCTCGCCGTGGCCGCGGCCGGCCCGTGAGAGTCTGGTGAGCCTGCTGGGCTCCGGCCGGCCATTGGTCGCCGTGTGGGAGGCCTTTGACCAGGCCGGCCTGATCTGCGCCCTGATCCCGGGGTGGGACGCGGTGCGTTCGCTGCCGCAGCGCGACCCGGTGCACCGGCACGCCGTGGATCGGCACCTCGTCGAGACAGTGGTGGGGGCGTCCGCCCATACCCGCGGGGTCTCCCGGCCGGACCTGCTGCTCGTGGCGGCTCTGCTGCACGACATCGGCAAGGGCCGTGGCGGTGACCATTCCGCGGCCGGGGCTGATCTCATGGCGGGTCTCGCAGCGCACATGGGCTTCGGCCCGGAGGACGCCGATGTGCTCGTGCGGCTCGTCCGGCACCACCTGCTGCTGGCCGATGTCGCCACTCGCCGGGACATCGACGATCCGGCCATCGTGGCGACGGTCGCCGGCAACGTGGGGACCGTGGAGGTGCTGGAACTGCTGTACCGGCTGACGGTGGCAGATGCTACGGCCACCGGCCCCGCGGCGTGGAGCCCGTGGAAGGCGAACCTGACACAGCGACTGGTCGGCCGGGCCCGCGCGCTTCTCGCCGGCGATCAGGTCGACGTCGAACCGGCGCTGGAAGGTGTGCCCGGACATTTCTGGGCTGGCCGCGGAGTGCAGGTGCACGTCCAGCCACTGGATGCGACTGAACTGGTCGTCACGGTGGCGGCGCCGGATTCGGTGGGCCTGCTCAGCAGGTGCGCAGGGGGGCTCGCGCTGAGCAGGCTCGCCATCCGGGAAGCGGTCAGCACCACTGTCGGAGGCCGGGCGGTCCTGCGCTGGATCGTGCACACCCAGTTCGGCGATCCGCCCGCGCCCGATCGCCTCACGGCCGATCTGCGGCGGGCCCTGGCCGGGGGGCTCGACCTGGCCGAGGGTCTGCGACGGCGGGAGCAGGCTTATCAGGTGAGCGGGCTGCGCCACCCGGGCCCGGTCGTGACGCTGGCCCCCGAATCGTCCAGCCGGACCACCGCGCTGCAGGTACGTGCCCACGACCGCGCCGGGCTGCTGTATTGGATCACCGGCGCGCTGGCGGACGCTGGGGTCGATGTGCATGGCGCCAAGGTCAGCACCCTCGGCTCGGAGGTCGTCGACGTGTTCTTCCTGGCCGATCGCGCCGGTGGGCCGCTGTCGGAGCCGCAGGCGCAAGCCGCGCGGCTGGCCGTGGTGCAGGCGCTGGCCGACTGACCCGTTGCG
>DAOMFH010000332.1:0-2974 GCA_035429705.1 Actinomycetota bacterium | reverse complement strand
GTCAGCGCATCTTGGACACCCGGCGGAACACCGGCCGGGGGGCGTGCCGCAACCCGCTCATGAAGAACCTCAGTTGCGCGGGCACCCACACGGTCGCCGGGCCGCGGCGGATGTGCTTCGCCACGGCTTCCGCGACATCCTCTGGATCGCAGGTGAACGGGGCTTCCTTGTGACCCGCGCTCATCCGGGTGCGCACCATGCCCGGGCGGACCACGAGGACACGCAGGGGCTCATCGGCGAGTGCGTCGGCCAGGCCGTTCGCCCAGTTGTCGAGTCCGGCCTTGGTGGCGCCGTAGACGTAGTTGTCCGCACGTGGGCGCTCCATGGCGACCGACGACAGCACGACCAGTGCGCCGTGGCCCTGCAGTCGCATGCGCTGCACGATCTCGGTGCCCAACTGCATCTGACCGACGAAGTTGACCATCGCGACATCGTGGGCCAGTGCTGGGTCGCTTGCCGCTGATTCGTCCGGGGTGATTCCGGCGGCCAGCACCACGACGTCTATGTCACCGCCGCCGAAGCACCGGTCGATCAGCACCGGGGTGTCGAGTTCGCGGGCGAGGTCGGCCTCGACGACATCGACGGTGACGCCTCGGTCACGCCAGCCTTGTGCGCGCTCCTCGAGGGCCTGCGGATCCCGTCCCAGCAGGACCACCCGCTGCAGCCGTCCGCCCTGCGCGAACCTGGTGAGGATGGCCTGGCCGATTTCTGAGGTTCCCCCGACGAGAAGGACACTCTGCACATTTCCCAAGGAGTCGATCACAATCCCAGTCTTACCGATAAGTCGCTGCGGAACTTGCGTTTGGGGTCCACCCGGTCACGCACGGCGGCGAATTCGCCGGCTCGCGGATACATGGCACGGAACGTCTCGGGTGACATCCGGGAGTCCTTCGTGAGGTAGATCCGTCCCCCTGCGGCGGCGACCTCGGCGTCCATGCCGTCGAGCAGTCCGTTGAGACCGGGGACGTCCGTGGGGATGTCCAGGGCCAAGGTCCACCCCTTCAGCGCGAACGTGATCGGGCTGGGACCCTCGGGTCCGAAGCGCTTGAGGACCGCCAGGAAGACCGGGCACCGGGCTGAAGCGAACTGTTCGAGCAGGCTGCGCAGGACGTCCTCGTGGCCATCGGGGACGATCACCTGGTACTGCACGAATCCGCGTGGCCCGTAGATGTAGTTCCAGTCCGCCACGCCGTCCAGGGGGTGGAAGAAGGTGGCGATGCTCTGGATCTCGCCGAGGCGCCGCTTCGGGGCCTTGCGGAACCACATCTCGTTGAAGGCGTGCACTGACAGCCGGTTGAGTGCGGCGTTCGGGAAGACGCGTGGTGCGCGCACCGGGTTCGCGGGGGAGTAGGCGAGCGGATCGTGGCGGTGCTTGGCGGGCAGGTCGTCCACCTCGGCGAAGTCACCCACGGTCAGCACACTGCGGCCGAGTTTGCGCCCGGTGGCGAGGGTGTCCACCCAGGCCACCGAGTACCGGTGGGTTGAGTCGGCCTCGTACATGGCGGCGATGAGTTCGTCCAGGTCGTTCGCGCGGGTGGTGTCGACCAGCAGGCGGGAGGTGTTGATCGGGCGCATGCGCAGGCGCGCGCCGGTGATCAGTCCGGTCAGTCCCATCCCGCCGGTCGTAGCCCAGAACAGCTCCGGGTCGCGATCCGGGCCCACGGTGATCTGCTGGCCTGAGGCCAGGATCAGGTCGAGGGACTCGGTGTGCGCGGACAGTGCCCCGTCGGCATGGTGGTTCTTGCCCTGGATGTCGGAGGCCAGCGCCCCGCCCACGCTGACGTAGCGGGTGCCCGGGGTGACCGGGACGAAGTAGCCCGCGGGGACGCTCATGCGCAGCAAGTCGTCGATGGAGACACCTGCGGCCACGTCCATCACCGGCCCCGGTGCACTGCAGTGCTGCATGCGATCTGTGGAGATCACCACCCCGCCGGCGCACTGAGCGGCATCGCCGTAGGCGCGGCCAAGCCCTCGGCCCAGAACCGCCGGGGCGGATGCGACCAGTTCGCCAGCCTCTGCCGGGGTGTCGGGGGTGGCCACCTGAGCGTGTGACCGGGTGGAACGGCCCCATCCCGAAAGGGTCCGAGCGGTGGTCTGGCGCACCAGGCCAGCGTACCGACCGCCGTGGGACGCCCTTCGGGTCGAGGGCACTTGTGGCGTGACACAGCCAGGGGCGGGCCCGAAGCGCTGCAAATGCCGGATGGGCCCCATCAACGTGCCTACACTGACCGGATGAGCCGAATCTTCTGGATGGGCGTCGGGGCGGCCGGTGGCATCGTGGTCTACCGCAAGACGACGCAGACGATCACCGGGGTCCGGGAGCGGACGTTCCGGGAGAACCTGGGCCGGGTGGCCCGGACCGCCTCCAACGTTGCGGCGTCCGCTCGCTACTTGGCGGCGCTGTCGTCCGATGAGGCGCCCGCGACGGTGGTGGACATCCGTCAGGCGCCGGCAGCACGGCGACAGGGGTCAGTGGCGGGCCAGTAGTCCGCGCCCTCGCCGCCCGGGAGTCGCCGAGCGGCGGCAACTAGGCTGGCCCCTATGGAGTCAGCCGAAATCCGACGACGCTTCCTGGGCTTCTTCGAGAAGCACGGGCACACGGTCGTCCCGAGCGCCTCTTTGCTGCTGAACGACCCGACCCTGCTGTTCGTCAACGCCGGCATGGTTCCGTTCAAGCCCTACTTCCTGGGCGAGGCGGTGCCGCCGTTCAAGCGGGCGACCAGTGTGCAGAAGGTGGTCCGGACCCTCGACATCGACGAGGTCGGCAAGACCACCCGGCACGCTTCCTTCTTCCAGATGTGCGGGAACTTCTCGTTCGGCGACTACTTCAAGGAAGGCGCAATCCCTTATGCCTGGGACCTGCTGACGGCCCCCACGCACGAAGGCGGTTACGGGTTCCCAGAGGACAAGCTCTGGGTCACCATCTACGACGACGACGACGAGGCCGATCGCCTCTGGCAGGAACTCGTGGGCC
>DAOMFH010000331.1:0-2977 GCA_035429705.1 Actinomycetota bacterium | reverse complement strand
GTCGGCATCACCGACGCGTCGGCGATCCGCAGGCCGGCGATCCCGCGCACCCGCAACTGGGGATCGACCACCGCCATCGGATCGCTGTCGGGGCCCATCTTGGCCGTGCCGCACGGGTGGTACTCGGTGTCCGCGTGCGCGCGCAGGGTTTCTTCGATCTGCTGGGGGTCGTCCCGGTGGTAGGCGATGATCATTTCGCCCCGATAGCGGTCCAGCGCCGGATCGTTCATCACATCCAGGGCCACCTGGGTTCCCTTGACCAGCGTCGCCATGTCGTAGGGGTGGCTGAAGTACTTCGGGTCGATCAGCGGGTCGGTGCGGGTGTCCGGATCGGCCAGGCGCACCTCACCGATGCTCTTGGGCCGGGCCAGCAGCAGATGGGCGGAGAACCCGTGGCCGATCGGCGGGGTGCGGCCGTGGTCCTTGCCGATCCCGACGATCAGCTCCATCTCCATGTCGGAGACCTCGACGTCGGGGCTGGTCCGGTAGTAGGCCCCGGATTCGGCTGCGCAGCTGGTCAGCATCCCGGTCCGGTGCCTGCGCCACTGCCAGATTCCCTTGGCCAGCCGACCGAGGCCGACCGGCGAGATCCCCACAGTGTCGGCGTTGGTACGCGCCCGGTAGATCAACAGCGCGGAGATGTGGTCCTGCAGGTTCTGGCCGACCCCCGGGCTGTCCAGCACCGGGGTGATCCCCAGCCGCTGCAGGTGGGCGCCGGGTCCCAGCCCGGATGCCATCAGGATCTGCGGGGTGCCGAAGGCGCCGGCGGACACGATGACTTCGCGCCGGGCCCGCACAGTGCGCAGCTGTCCGCCCTGCCAGTAGGCCACGCCGACGGCTTTGCGTCCCTCGAACAGCACCCGGGCGATGTGGGCCTTGGTGCGGACATCGAGGTTGGGCCGGTCCAGGTTCGGGTGGATGAACGCCGCGGCGACACTGTGCCGCTCACCGTCCAACTGGGTGACCTGGACGTGGTAGCAGCCGTGATGCTGGGCGCCGTTGTAGTCGGGGTTGAACGGGATTCCCTGCGACTGGCAGGCCCGCAGGAAGGCGTCGTTCAGCGGGCTGGGACTGCGCAGGTTCGTCACGTTCAACGGCCCGGTGGTTCCGTGGTACGGCGAGTCCCGGTGGATGGTGTTGGTCTCCGACTTGGTGAAGTACGGCAGCACATCCTGGAAACCCCAACCCGGATTCCCCAGCGACTCCCACTTGTCGTAGTCCGAAGGGTGCCCGTGGGCGTAGATCATCGCGTTGATGGTGCTGGAACCACCCAGCGCCTTGCCGCGCGGCTGGAACCCGCGCCGTCCGTTGAGGCCCGCCTGGGGCACCGTCTGGTAGTGCCAGCTGTTGATCCCGCGGGGCATCCCCGCGACGAAACCCATGGGGGTGCGGATCAGCAGGTTGCGCCCCTCGCCGCCGGCCTCGAGCAGGCAGACCGTCGTCGACGGATCCTCACTCAACCGACTGGCCACCACGCATCCCGCCGAGCCTCCGCCGGCAACGACATAGTCGACTTCATCCACGGTCGTACGCTACCGCCCTTCCTCGCAGCCGGCCCAGCAGGCTGTTCGCCGTTCCCGGGGGTGAAGGTTCCCTCGCCGGCTCAACTGTCGTTGATCTCACGGGCGGCCTGCCACGGATCGCCGCCCCACCGGGTTCTCGCCCAGCTGGAGGAGGTCGTCGAGCACCTGGGTGGCCACGCCCATGCCACCGAGATGGGACTCGCCGTGGATGGTCTCGAACGTCGCCCCCGGGATGCGGTTGGCCACGTACTGCCCGTGTGCGTGCGGGATGATGTGGTCGCCGTCGCCGTGCCACCACTTGACCCCGACCCGTACGTCGGCGACCGGGAAACCCCAGTCGCGGGTGAACAGGATGACGTCCGACAGCGGCGCTGCGACCTGGAACCGGGTGCCGTTGCGCAGATCGTCGAGGAACATGGCCCGGAACTCCGGACGACCCAGCAGTTCCCGGTCGGCACGCGGCTGGATCCTGGCCCAGCCATCGATGACCGAGCCGGTCCAGGGGCGCACCATCCGGACGACGCCGGCCAGCGCGATGCTCAGCGGCACGCGGGCCCTCGACAGCACGGGAGCGGCGTACGGGGCGATCCCCATCAAGCCACCGCGGATCGCATCGGGGCCGACCAGCGGAGCGACCCCGCCGAGCACACCAACACCTCGGACCCGGTCGGGGAACGCGAACCCGGCAGCCAGCGCGTAAGGACCCCCGCCGGACAGGCCGATGACGTGCATCGTGTCCAAGCCGAGCGTGTCGGCGAGGATCGCCAGGTCCGGGGTCCAGTCCAGCACGTTGCTGTAGAGGTGCGGCGTCGAGGTGCCGATGCCGGGCCGGTCGATGCCGATGATCCGCAGGTCGTGCTCCTCGGCGTACCGGCGCGCCTCGAGCGGGATCTGCCGGCGCGACCCCGGGGTGCCGTGCAGCCACACCACGGCTGTGCCCCGAGGCCTGCCGAACTCCGCGAAGGACAGCCGGCGGCCGCCGCGCACGGCCACCGACCCCTCCAGGTTCGGCCGGTCCGGCGCCCTTTCCGATGGGCCTTGCGCGTCCCGGCCGCCTGCCGTCCTCACAGCCCGTACTCGGCCCGCTCGATCAGCTCCAGCTGCATCTGCTTGTTCAGCGTCACGAAGTACGCGTTGTACCCCGAGATCCGCACCAGCAGGTTGCGGTAGTTCTCCGGGTGCACCATTGCGTCGCGCAGGGTGTCGGAGGTGACCGCGTTGAGCTGCATCTGCATGCCGCCCAGCGAGAAGTAGGACTTCACGTACGCGGCCATCGTGTCGACGGTCTGTTCGCGGGTCTCGTCGGCAGCCGGCACGACCTTCACGTTGAACGCGATGTTGTTCGGCATGTTCGTCGGGTCCAGCTTGGCCACGTCGCGCAGGTTGTCCAGCAGGTTCGGCGACGCCCCCGGGGTGGGGGTCAGGCCCGGCGTGAACGGCTTGCCGGCCAGCCG
>DAOMFH010000330.1:0-2982 GCA_035429705.1 Actinomycetota bacterium | reverse complement strand
CGGGCAGGTGGTTGCCCAGTTGTGGAGGTCCGTTTCGGTGGAACAGGCGCAGATCGCCGCGGACGCCTGCCGGGCATGCGGCCGCGGGACGGGGCATCCGGCCCGACTCAACTACGGCGACACGCTCGCGGTGGCCCTGGACGAGCCACTGCTGTCCGTCGGCGGGGACTTCGGGCACACGGACGTTCTGACTGCTGGGTGAGGCCCTTGTCAGGGTGTCGATCACGAGCTAACGTACAACCTGATGGTTGTATATGGCTCACCGCACATGACTGACGAGGAGGTCGACCGGGTCTTCCGGGCCCTGGCCGACCGAACCCGTCGGGACATCGTGCGGCGCACCCTGGCCGGTGAGGTCACGGTCACGCAACTGGCCGGCGCCTACGCCATGTCCTTCGCGGCGGTGCAGAAGCATGTCGCCGTTCTGGAAACCGCCGGCCTGGTCACCAAGCACCGGCACGGCCGGGAGCGTCTCGTGCGTGCCAACCCGGCGACCATCCAGCGCGCCCAGGGCCTGCTCGACCAGTTCGAGCACATCTGGCGGGGCAGGGTTGACCGCCTCGATGTGCTGCTCACCGAAGAAGCCCCCTGATCGGAAAGGCCCCGCTCATGCCCATCACATCCATCGACAAGGACCCCGCGACTCTCACGATGACGGTGGTCGCCGACTTCCCGGTGCCGCTGCGCAGGCTGTGGGACGCATATGCCGACCCGCGCCAGTTGGAGCGCTTCTGGGGTCCGCCCACCTACCCGGCCCGGTTCACCCGTCACGACATGTTCGCCGGGGGACGCAGCGAGTACTCGATGACCGGGCCGGAGGGCGACGTGTCGCGCGGGTACTGGGAGTACCTCGACGTGCGGCCGATGCGGTCGTTCGAGGTGCGCGACGGCTTCGCCAATCCCGACGGGTCGGCGAACGACGAGATGCCGTCGATGCGGATGGTCTTCACCTTCAGTGACACAGCGACCGGGTCGCGAGTGTCGACCACCACCTATTTCAACTCCGTGGAGGAACTCGACCAACTGCTCGGCATGGGCATGGAAGAGGGCATGAAGCAGGCGATGGGCCAGATGGACGACGTGCTCGCCGACCTCGCTTCCTTCGCGGCTGATCTGCCGTGCGCGGCGCAGATCCTCAGTGACACCCAGGTGCGGGTCAGCCGGGTGATCCGCGGAACGGCTGAGCAGGTGTGGCAGGCGCATCACGACGCCGACCTGCTCCGGCAGTGGCTGCTGGGCCCGGACGGCTGGACGATGCCGGTGTGCGAGGTGGCGGCCGAGGTCGGCGGCGCCTACCGCTACGAGTGGGAGCAGGCCGACGGCTCCGGCCGGTTCGGGTTCACCGGTGAACTGCTGGAGTCCTCACCGCCGCACCGCGCCATCACCACCGAACAGATGATCGGGATGGAAGGCCCCGGCACGGTCAACGAACTGACGCTGACCCCGGTCGAGGGCGGTACCCTCATGTCGCTGCTGATCACCTACCCCGACGCGCAGATCCGCGACGTCGTCCTGGGCACCGGCATGCTCGACGGGATGGAGACCAGTTTCCTGCGGCTGGAGCGCGAGGTTCTCGCGGCCGGGTAGTGGGGTGTCCGGCGAGTCACTTGGCGCGGACGTAGATGTCCTTCTGACTCGACCCCTGGGCCTGGCGCTCCTCGATCTGGAACAGGTCGTTGCGCGCCCGGACCAGGTCGGACAGTTTCCGGTACCCGTACAACCGGGAGTCGAAGTCCGGCTGCAGTTTGACCAGGTAGCTGCCGAAGGTGCCCAGATTCGCCCACCCGGAGTCGTCAACCGACTGCTCCAAGGCGGTCATGACGAACCGCTTGGGGAACTTGGCGGGGGTGGTCTCCGGCTCCGGGGTCTGGGGCTGCTTCTTGGGCGGGCGCCGTGAGCCGGACTGGGGTTCCTCTGAGTCCTCCGACGCGGCTCCGGAACGCAGCACCTCTACGAACACGAACCGGTGACAGGCATTGCGGAAGGCCTCCGGGGTCTTGCGTTCACCGAAGCCGTAGACCATCAGCCCGGCCTCGCGCAGCCGGGTGGCCAGGCCGGTGAAGTCGCTGTCGCTGGTGACCAGGCAGAAGCCGTCGAAGTTGCCCGTGTACAGCAGGTCCATCGCGTCGATGATCAGCGCGCTGTCCGTGGCGTTCTTGCCCGACGAGTAGGCGAACTGCTGGACCGGCTTGATCGCGTTGCGCTGCAGGACCTTCTTCCAGGCGGCGCTCTGCGTGCTCGTGAAGTCGCCGTAGATCCGCCGCACGGTCGCGTCGCCGAACCGGGCGACCTCGGCCAGCAGCGCCTCGATCACCGACGCCTGCGCGTTGTCGGCGTCGATCAGGACGGCCAGGCGCAGGTGGCCCTCATCGGATCGGTTGTACTCGCGGTCACGGTTTGTCACTGGTCAAGCCTGGCACGGGGCAACCTCGTCGTGCAGCCTGCCGCCGCCGCACAGCAATAAGGTCGGGGAGTGACGGCACGCGTGGCATTCACCGATGACGCGATCCTGGCCGCCATCCGGGCGGCGGCCGCGCTGCGGGGGCAGCCGCTGAGTCACGGCCGCTATGACGAGGTCTCCCGTGAGGTGGGTGGGCCATCGGCGACCAGGATCATCCAGCGGTTCGGGAGTTGGCGCGCCGCCTGTTCCCAGGCCGGAGTGACCTCCGGGACCGCCGGTCGCGCGTATGAGCAGCGCTGGGACCGTGCAGCGGTGGTGGCGGCGGTGGCTGAATACCTGTCCTCGCCCGGGCGCCTGGCGACCTACACCGACTACGTGGACTGGGCGCGCGACCGGGATCGGCCCAGTGGGGCCACTGTGCGCAACGTTCTCGGTGGGTGGAACGCGGCGAAGCTGGCCGCGCGGAACCAGGGCGAAGATCCGGGCTGATTGCGGCCTCGTCAAGGTTGAGGGTGTGGTCCTGCTGGCGTGCCTGCTTCTCGGCGTCTCAGTTCCGCTTGGGGTGGCGTCTGGGTCGGCTG
>DAOMFH010000329.1:0-2985 GCA_035429705.1 Actinomycetota bacterium | reverse complement strand
AGGTCGTCGGCGGCGCGGTCCCCCGCCAGTACATCCCGTCGGTGGAGAAGGGGGTGCGCACCCAGATGGCCAGGGGGGTGGCGGCCGGCTATCCCGTGACCGACATCCGGGTGACCCTGGTGGGCGGCAAGGCGCACAGCGTCGACTCCTCCGACATGGCGTTCCAGACCGCGGGTTCGCTGGCCCTCAAGGACGCCGCCGCGAAGTCCCGGGTGGACCTGCTCGAGCCCGTGGCGGTCATTACCGTGACCGTGCCGGACGACTACGTGGGCGCGGTCATGACCGACCTGTCGATCCGCCGTGGCCGACTGACCGGAACGGACTCAGGGGGCGTCGGGATCTCCGTGGTGACGGCTGAGGTGCCGGAGATCGAATTGACCCGGTACGTCGTCGACCTGCGCTCGATGTCCCACGGCACCGGTCATTTCGAGCGCCGCCACATCGGCTACCAGCCGATGCCGGCTGGACAGGCGGAGAAGATCAAGCAGGCTGCACAGTAGGCGCCTATGGCGCTCTCCGCCCACCCGAGCGGCGGCGCAGGTCAGGCTCCCTCAATCCGTCCCCGCGTGCAGGTGCTTGACCCGGTACAGTTCACGGTCCGCGACATGAAGGGCCGACTCCAGCGGTTGCGCCGGATCCCAGTCGGCCACCCCCGCGCTCCACGAGGCGCCCGCGGGCACCGGGATCCGCTGCAGCACGTCGCGCGCGCCCCGCGCATCCACCGCCCGTAGCACGAGCGCGAACTCGTCGCCGCCGAAGCGGGCCACAACGTCGGTCTGCCGCAGTCCGGTGCTCAGGTTGCTTGCGACATCGATGAGCAGTCTGTCGCCGGCCAGGTGCCCCTTCTGGTCGTTGAACATCTTGAAGTGATCGATATCGATCAGCGCCACCGACAAGGGACTTCCCGAGCGCTGCGCCTCGGCCCGGCAGAACTGCGCCATGGTCGCCAGGCCACGACGGTTGAGCACACCGGTCAATGTGTCGGACTGCGCCATGTCCCGCAACTGGGAGACGAGAATCGCCATCGAGACCGAGACCGCCGCGGTGACCAGGATCACCACGAGCCAGTAGGCGGGCTCCAGAATCGGCTGCACCACCAGCACCACCACGCTGTAAAGGCCGAGCATCAGCGCCAGTTCGCCCAAGAAACGCGCGGGCGGCCGGAAGTAGGCGGCGAAGACTGCCAGCACGATCATCAGCAGGCCCACCAAGACCTGCGACTCCGGTTGTGTCGCGTGCATACCCGTTGCCAGGGCGATGATCGCCGTGAGTGAGATGCCGGCATCGAGCCCCCAGCCGCGGCGCACCCGTGGGCCGACGAACCACAGCATGACCGCAACGAGCAGGAACGTGGGAGCCGCGACAAGGCCCCATTGCCTGGCTGCGGGTTCGGTGAGCGTGAACGAGAACAGCAGCGACGACACACTGCCCACCACGAGCATCAATGCGAGCAGGGCATACGGATCCTGGGAGCGACCCGTCGGCACCGTAGGCCACCTCAACTCGTCACCCCCCCGCCGCCGGCTGCCCCGGCGATCCATACCTCCAGCGTAGTGGCCGATCGCGCTCGCCTGAAGAGATGTCACCCACCTGAGCGAACGGATGCGGCCCCTCGCTGGGCGTACAATCCAAGCAGGTACAAGGCCCGGGACGAGTCGGTCGAGCGGGCAGCGGGGCAGGGTTCCGCCCGACCGCGTGACACCGCGCGGCACGTACGCGAGGTGGCACCGCCTTCGGGGGGAAGGTGGCCATCATGTCCGATCCGAATCTGCACTGGGATGGACAACACTGGTTGCGCTGGGACGGCGAGAACTGGATCCCGGACTCTTCGATCGCCCCGCCGACACCTCCCAGGAAGCGTCACACGGGCCTCATCGTCGCGGCGATCGCCATGGTCGTGGTGATCGCTCTGCTTCTTGCCGGGGGCGGGTTCCTGCTGGTCCGTAACCTTGCTTCCGACACGACGACGGACCCTGGTCAGGGCACCGTCATCACCACGGTGCCGATAAACGGCACGCAGGACTCGTTCACCGACTCGGTGGGCCGCGATCAGCAGATTCCGGCCAAAACGACCCAACAGCCGGTCACCGTTCCGGGCGGGGAACCCGGCCTGTACGGGGGGACCAAGAATGAGAGTTACTGCGACCGCCAGCGACTCATCGAGTACCTGATGGCCAATCCGGACAAGGGCCGCGCATGGGCCGGGGTGCTCGGCATCGCCTACGAGCGCATTCCGGGGTATGTGATGAAACTGACCCCCATGCTGCTGCGCAGCGACACGCTGGTCACCAACCACGGCTTCAAGAACGGCCAGGCCACCTCGTTCCTCTCGGTGCTGCAAGCAGGCTCGGCGGTGCTGGCAGGCCGCCGCGGTCTGCCCGTGGTGCGCTGCTACTGCGGCAATCCACTGACCCCGGCCCCCACCAATGTCCCGAACGCGACGTACAAGGGCCCCACCTGGCCGGGATGGAACCCGCAATCGATCACAGTCATCGTCCAGAACGTGACGTTCATCGACATCTTCATCGTGGTCAACCCCTGGACCGGTGAGCAGTTCACGCGTCCGGCGGGCACGGCCGGACCACAGGACGGCACTGTGGGCGGCAAGCCCACCCAGACGACCAGGCCACCGGACACCGGAACGGACACCAGCAACCAGGTCGAGGATGTCACCGGGTTCCTCGACGCCGTGATGGCCGGCAACTACGGGGCCGCGGACGGGTTCTGCACTCCCGGGTTCATCGGCAAGTTCGGCGGCGCCGCCAACCTGGCCCCGGGGTGGGGCGCGCTCACCTCCTACCAGATCACCGGCGCGTACGCCGGCGACACCTTCGTCGCGGTCTACGTCGAGGAGACCTGGGAGGGCGGCTTCCGCTCCAGCACCTACTACGTGACGAAGACCGGAGGCACCTACATCGAGGATGCGGACTTCAACGACACCGACTCCGGGTACACGGAGGAGCCATGGACCGAAGAGCCGTACAC
>DAOMFH010000328.1:0-3016 GCA_035429705.1 Actinomycetota bacterium | reverse complement strand
AGCCGTAGTGGTCGCGCACCCACTCCTTGAAGTTGCGGTGGCTCCAGTAGGGGAACACGTCCTTGTGCAGCAGTTCCCGGGTTTCCTCGGAGACGTCGTAGGGGTTCAGCGGCCGGTGCGGCACGGTCAGCAACTCACCCCAGATCATCGTGCCGTGCCCCTCCGGGTAGACGACCACCCCGGTTTCCTTGGTGGTGGTCGTGCCGGCGATGAGATCGGCGGTGTGGATGATCGGCCGGCGGTTCTCCATCACGTACTTGTAGGCCAGGGCCTTGCGCAGCACCGGGTGCCACGGCTTGCCGTCCGGGTCGTTCTCGAAGCCGTGCTCACGGTGCCAGTCGGTGACCAGCTTGGGCAGTTCCGGGCAGACCTCGGCGTCATGGTCCAGGTGCCGGTCCAGGAAGGCCGCCAGGCGCGGGAAGTCCTTCAGGCTGTAGTCGCGCAGGTAGGGATCCTCAAGGTACTTCACGCCGGGGTCGACCGCGCTGGCCGCGATGCGGTACTCGGCACGCTCGCTCATCTGCCGGGCCAGGTCCGGGTCGGTGGTCCCGGCGTGCTCGCGGCGGTCGGCGTTGTCGTTGTCCAGGTCCTTGGCCAGGTTCTTGATCTGCTGGCGGGACAGCAGCCGGGAGATCAGGTAGACGAACAGGTTCAGCGACGAGGAGTTGCCGTCGACGTAGAAGTCGTTGCGCAGCGTCATGAGCACCTGCTCGGTCGGCGTTGCGGTCAGGAACTTGGTGACCTCGGCATCGGACTTGAACACCAGCACGACGTCGGCGCCGGCCGGGATGCGCCCCATGGACCTGGCCTTGCCGTCGCGGAAGCGGATGCCGGCCCGCACCGACCCCGACCGGGTGCGGATGCCGACGGCCAGATCGGTCCAGCCGTCTGTGGTGCGCAACTGGTTGCGCAGTGAGGGGTGCCGGGTGTAGAGCGTGGCCATCAGCCCGAGCAGGCTGCGCACGACCAGTTGCTGGGGGCTGCGCCGGGCGGCGTCGGTCACCGTTGCGTCCGGGTGGAACGGGCGCACGGCCTTCTCGTCGACCGAGGGCAGTTGTACGGGGGTCGGTTCGGTGATGGTCATGGGTTTCTCCGTTCCTGGCGGGTGGGCGAGTATTCGTTCCCGGAGGTCATGTCGCCTCCAGGCCGAGATCAGTGAGGTGCTGGCGCAGTCCGGCCGCCACACCGCGGGGCAGCCAGGTGCGCATGGCGTCGGAGTCGACGAATTCGCTGGTGATGCCCAGCTGGGCGCATTTGTCCACCCAGGTGGGGTTGTAGTCCAGCAGCCGGACCTGGCGCACTCCCAGGTCGAGCAGGAAACGGCCGATCGCGGTCACGTTCTCCTCGGTCGCGGTGATGCCCGGGATCAGCGGTATGCGCGGCTGCAGTTCGAACGTCTGCGGCCCAGCCAGTTCCACCAAGCGGGCGAAGTTGGCCAGGATCTGGTCGTTCGGGCGCCCGCAGTACTTCCGGTGCGCCGCGGAGTCGAACAGTTTGAGGTCGTAGTAGATGGTGTCCAGGTGCGGCAGCACATCGCGCTGGAACGGCTTCCACCGGAAGTGCCCGGCGGTCTCCAGCAGGGTGTGGATGCCCTCGGCGTGGCAGGCCGCCGCGAGCTCGCCCAGGAAGCCCATGGCCAGGGTCGCTTCCCCGCCGGAGAAGGTGACGCCGCCGCCGGAGGCTTCGAAGAACGGCTTGTCCGCACGCAGCCCTTCCATCAGTTCGGCGATATTGGCCGGCTCGCCCACCTGGCGCAGCGCCCCGGACGGGCACACCGGCACGCAGTCGAAGCACAGGGTGCAGGCAGTGCGGTCGATGCCGACACCGGGCGTGATCGCGTCGTGCGGACAGGCGTCCAGGCACCGGGTGCAGCCGGCGACACAGGTGCCGACGTCGAACGACAGCTCCGCGGTGCGGCGCTGGCTCTCGGGGTTGTGGCACCACACGCACGACAGCGGGCAGCCCTTGAAGAAGATCACTGAACGGATGCCCGGGCCGTCGTCGAGCGCGTTGCCCTTGACCTCGAGCAGCAGCGGCGCGGGCCGGGTCAGGGTCGCGAACATTGCTGCTTCTCCTATCAGTGCAGGGTCGGGTGGTCGGCTGTGACGGAGGGCTGAAGGGCGAGGATCTCGCGCACCATGCTGTCCTTGATCTGCGCGATCATGCGCTCCCGCAGGGAAGCCGGATCGGGGTGCATGTAGTCGAGCAGGTGGTTGTGCATGCCGGCGATGTAGCCGTGCAGTTGCGACCAGAGGCGGATCGTGATGAACCGCAGGTCGTCGTCGCCCAGTGGCCCGCTGGCGCACGCGGCGATCGTCGCGGCGGTGAGGCGCTGGCTGTCGAGTGCCGTCTCCAACTCCACCAGCGCGGTGTCCTCCGACGGGGTGCCCACGTAGTCGTCGTACTTGGGCACATGCCAGGTGAACATCAGCCCGTACAGGTTCGCGTTGTCGAACGCGAACGCCGCGTAAGCATCGATGAGGGCGTCGAGCCGCTCGAACGGATCGGTGCGCGACTCCACCGCCTCGGCGAGGGCCTGGCCGAGGCTGCGGAAGCCGCGGGTGAGCAGGCCGAGGTACAACTCGTCCTGGGAGTCGAAGTAGTTGTAGATGGTCTTGGCGGCGATACCCAGCCGGGCGCCGAGTTTGCGCATGGAGAAGCCCTGCCAGCCCGCATCGACGAACAGCTCCAGAGCCTCATCCAGAATCTCGTTGCGGACCGCCTCGATCTCGCTGTCAGAGCGGCGGGGGCGGGGCATCAGGGCTCCTGTTCGGTCTAGACCATAGATGTAATACTGTTACGATAACGCCGTTACTCTTACCGGTCAACCGGTTTGGACAATCCCTTGCACTTGAGTTCAGTCCGGCCCTCCGAACGCCGCGGGGTGAGCAGCCGGGCGCCGTTCGCCAGCACCCACAGGCTGCCGGGGATCGGCTACACGGGCCGAGGGTGCCAGCCGATCACCTACCCCCGATGCATGTCCACGAACCGGCTGTAATGACCCTGGAACGCGGTC
>DAOMFH010000327.1:0-3041 GCA_035429705.1 Actinomycetota bacterium | reverse complement strand
ATGAGCACGAAGTCGAGGCTCATGACCTCGAGGATGCCGAAGACCACGGCCGCAATAAGCCAGAAAACCGCTGTGGACATCGACGCCTCCTGCACCCCAGCCTATGGTCGGGATGCCCCCGGGCCAAACCAGCGCCGCACGGCCGTGTGGCGGAGGTGGGCAGACACGCTCCGGGTGGAGGCTCGCGGGGCCGTGACTGGCGGACAGGGCATCGGTAATCTGAGCCGGATGGACGCCTTCGTGCCCAGGCGCGGCTGGTCGAACCCACATCTGCAGACCACCCGCAGCCGACTGCGCCGGGCCCCGGTCCGGCTGCCGCCCCCGGAACTGCTGCTCGTGCCGGCGCCGGACACCAGCGGAGATCGACTCAGCGTGCTGCTGCACGAGACGGGCGGCAGCCAACCGATGGTCCTGCTGGTCCACGGCCTGGGCGGCAGCGTCGAGTCCGACTACATAAAACTCACCACGCGGGGTCTGCTGGACGCGGGGTTCCCCGTCGGCCGCGTGGAGTTGCGCGGGGCGGGGGCTTCCGGCGACCACGCCTCAGGGATGTACCACGCCGGCAAGACCGCCGACCTGCAGGCGGTGATCGGGGCCGTCGACCGGCCGGTTGTGACCATGGGCTTCTCCCTGGGGGGCAACCTCGTGATCAAGTTGCTGGGCGAACGGGCGGCGGGGGTGGTCGCCGGGGTGGCTGTGTCAGCCCCGCTGGATCTGGCGGTCGGGGTCGAGCACCTGCACCACAGGGCCGGCGGCATGTACGAGTGGTTCCTCTTGCGCCAGTTGCGGCGGGAGTCGCTGCGTCCCGCGGCACGGTACACACCGGAGGAGCGGGCCGCGATCCTCAACGCCCGCAACCTCGTCGAGTTCGACAACGCGATCACCGCCCCCCGGCACGGCTGGCGCGACGCCGCCGAGTACTACCACGTGAACTCGAGCATCAACTATCTGCAGCGCGTAGCCGTGGAACTGCTGGTGGTCCACGCCAAGGATGACCCCATGGTCCCGTTGGGCCCGTACGAGTCGGTCGACTGGGAGGCACTGCCCACCACCCGGCTGGTGCTAACCGAACACGGCGGCCACGTCGGGTTCCACGGCCGGGACCAGCTGCCCTGGTACGTGAGCGCCACGCTGGAGTTCCTGCGGTCGCTGCCGGACTCCTGAGCGCCGGCCGGTGACCGCGGCGCGGCTACCGCGTCTCCAGGTCCAGCCGGACGTGCGAGATCATCGACCGCAGTGCGGCCTGGGCGTTGAGCACGTCCTCACCCCAGCTCGACAGGTAGGTGTACTGCCACCACCACAGGGCCTCGATGGGCCGGCCGGCCGCGTAGTGGCCGAAGCCGTGGTTCAGGTCGGTCACGATGCCGGACAGGTCGTCGGACAGCGAGGATTCCACGATCTCCGGGACGGGGAAGTAGGGGTCGTCCACCGTGTGGTACCGATCTGCATGGGTGAAGACCTCGGCCAGCCGCAGCCGAAGGGTGTCGACCTCGGGTTCCCCACCGGTGTCCGGTTCGTAGCGACCTTCCGGAACCACGTCGGTCAGCGCACCCAGCCGGGCACCATGCGCGGCCAGGTGGGCGGTCTGCAGCAGCACCAGGGAGATCGCCGTGTCCTCCAGGCCGCCGGCGGCCACCTGTTCAACGGCACGCACGAAGTCCTGCACGGCCACCGCCATCTCGTCGGCGAGTTCGCGCGCGGTGTCATCGACCGGTGTGGGGGCGGCGGTCACCGACACCTCGTCGCCGGGTAGGTCACGCATCGACTCTCCTTCGTCCCTCGAATGCCCGTCCCAATGTCACTTCGTCGGCCAGTTCCAGGTCACCACCCATCGGCAGCCCACTGGCCAACCGTGTCACGATCACGCCGATCGTGGCCAACTGACGCCCGAGATAGGCTGCCGTCGCCTCACCCTCGGTGTTCGGATCCGTGGCCAGGATGACTTCGTGGACCGTTCCGTCAGCCAGTCGTGCGAATAGCTCCCGCGTGTGCAGCTGGTCCGGTCCGATGCCCCGCATCGGGTCCAGCACGCCGCCGAGCACGTGGTAGCGGCCGGTGAACTCCCGGGTCCGTTCGATGGCGATCACGTCCTTGGGTTCTTCGACCACGCACAGCAGCGCCGGGTCGCGGGTCTCGTCCCGGCACACGCGGCAGCGGTCACCCTGCGCGGTGTTGAAGCACACCTGGCACACCTGCAGCCGGTCCTTGACGGCCAGCAGGGCGGAGGCCAGCGACTCGACCTCCTCCCGGTCGGTCTCCAGCAGGTGGTAGGCGATTCGCTGCGCACCCTTCGGACCCACCGCGGGCAGCCGGACCAACTGGTCAATGAGGTCCTGCAGGACCGTTTCGTAGGCAGTCTGGTACATGGGCTACTCCGCGTCGAACTCGGCGATCTTGTGCCCCCCGAGCTCACGTTGCAACAGTTCCAGTCCTGATTCCGCGGTGGCGTCCACCGACTCGTCGTCGTCGCTGGGCAAGTCCTCCGCGGGCCCCGGATCCGGGGCCGTGTCGGCGGGGCCGCTGCGCGCGACGGGTGCGTTGTCGCCGAGGGTCATCTCGACGGTCAGGTCCAGTTGCAGCTCGTCGAGGATCGCCTGCCGGACGCGCTCCGCGTGCCCGCCCTGGTTGAAAGCGGCGACCGCCCCCGCATTGGACTGGGTCAGCGTCAGGATTTCGTTGGACAGCGACACCGGTCGGCATTCGCGCACCAGCAGCCACGCGACCCGGCTGCCCTCCTTGACCCGGTCGAGGACTCTTGGCCACAGGACCAGCACCTTGTCGAGGGGAACCGCCGCCGCAGCGGGTCCGGTGGCAGACTTCGCCGGCCCGGCCGCGCCAGTGGACGTGGGAGCCGGCTTCGCCGGGACCGGCCGCTGCCCGGCGGGGGTGTCCAGTGACGGAGAAGGTGGCGGACCGGGTGGTCGCCGGCCCGCGCCGGATGCCGCCGCTGCCGGGGGAGCCTTGGGTGGCGCAGCGGTGCGGGGGGTAGGAGCCGGGGCAGGGGCAGGCGCAGGGGCGGGTTCGGGTGCCGGCTGCCGGGG
>DAOMFH010000326.1:0-3043 GCA_035429705.1 Actinomycetota bacterium | reverse complement strand
GGCACCAACCCCTCAGGCCACCGCCGCGGCGAACTGTGCGAACAGGTCACCCGGCAGCGGGGTCTCGAGCCGCCAGGTGATGGCCATCGGCCGCTGCCCGACGTGGCTGACGTATTCGGCCGGCCCGACGAACCAGTACGGACCCTCCGGTGTCAGCCGGATGAAGAACAACTGCGTGCTGGGTTCACCCAGGCCGCGGTAGCGCCGGCCGGTCGGGCCGTCGGCCGGGGTGGTGGATTGGCTCTCCCAGTGCAGCAGTTCCCGGCTGATCGCGTAGTCGCGGTAGCGGGTGGTGGGGGAGAAGCCCTTGCCGCTCTTGTCCAGCGTCACCACGTGAATGTCGGCCGCCGCCTCCGGCAGGTACAAGGTGCCTTCCCGCCAGGGCCGGTTCTTCGCCCGGTCACCGGTGGCGAACGCGGCGAGGATCTCCTGGCGGGCGTACCGGGCGTGCAGGCGAAGCGGCACCTCGGGATGCGTGCGCAGCGCGGGTTGCAGATGGTCGGCGGTCAGCAGCGAGAGCATCTCGTCGAGTTCAGCCATCACCTGCGGGTGCTGCCGCAGGAGTGCGACCGCCTCCTCGACGGTGGTCTCCTTGTCGAGGAGCTGGTCGGCCATCGCGGCCACCAGCATGCGCTGCAACGGGCTGGGCCGGCCTTGTGCCACCTCGCGGTAGCCGGTCAACCGGACCTCGTCGTCGACGTGGGTCATGCGGCCCACGGCCTTGCGCAACGCTTTCTCATGCGGTCCGGCCGGCGCGACCGGCAGTCCCGCCGCTTCGAGCAGGTCCGACCAGCGCCCCGCGATGTCCTCGAGGTCCAGCCCGCTGTGGTCCAGGAAGTTGGCCAACGTCGGCTCATGACCCGCGGCGACCAGCATGCGCAGCTCGTCAACCTTGGCCGGCCAACGGCTGGGCACCGCGTTCTTGATGCTGTCCAGCACCTGCTGGCGGGCCACCGAATCCAGGTGCATGTGGCAGCCCGCCGGCAGGTAGGGGAAGTCCTGCTCGACGGCTTGGGTCAACTCCTTGCGGGTGCCGCCCAGCAGCGCGCGGTAGCGGCGGTCGAACCGGAACTCGGTGCGATGGTGGCCGACGAAGTCCAGCACCAGGCAGTCGGTCTTGCCCTCGACCTTGCGCAGGCCGCGGCCGAGTTGTTGCAGGAACAGCACCGGGCTCTCGGTCGGCCGCAGCAGCAACAGCGTGTCCACGCTCGGCACGTCGACGCCCTCGTTGAACAGGTCCACGCTGAACACCACCCGCACCCGGCCGGCGCCGAGATCGCGCAACGCCTGCTCGCGCTGCTGGGCGGGGCTGTTCCCGGACACGTGCACGGCCGGGATGCCCAGGGTGTTGAACGACTCGGCCATGAACCGCGCGTGGGCGATGTCCACGCAGAAACCCAGCGCCTTGAACCCGCCGTCGGTGTGCCGTTGCACCTCGTGGGCCACCCGGCGCACCCACACGTCGTTGCCGGTGTAGACGTTGCTCAGCGCGGCGGTGTCGTAGCCCTGCCCACGCAGCCACCGCACCCCGCGCAGGTCGGTGTCGTCGCTGATCCCGAAGTAGGTGAAGGGGCTCAGCCGGTGCTGGTCGATCGCGTCCCACAGCCGCAGCTCCGCGGCGATCCGGTCGTCGAACCACTGCAGGATCGGCTGGCCGTCGGAGCGTTCCGGGGTGGCGGTCATGCCCAGCAGTTCGACCGGCCGCAGGTGTTCCAGCAGCCGGCGGTAGGTGTCGGCGGCGGCGTGGTGGAACTCGTCGACGATGACCACGTCGAAGTGGTCGGGGGCCAGATTGGCAAGGGAGTGCAGGCTCTGCACGGACGCGAAGACGTGATCGAAGGCGACCGGCCGCTGCCCGCCGACCCACAGTTCCCCGAACGCGCCGTCGCGCAGATGCTGGCGGAATGTGGCGCGGGCTTGTTCCAGCAACTCCTTGCGGTGGGCGACGAACAGCAGTCGCGCCCGCGGCAGTTCCGCGCGCAACCGGCCGTACCAGACCGCCGACATCACGGTCTTGCCCGTGCCGGTGGCCGCCGCCAGCAGGTTGCGGTGGTGGCCGCGCCGGCGCGACATCTCGATCTGCTCGAGCAGGCGTTCCTGGAACGGGTCCAGCCGGATCTCGACCGCGCTGAGCGTGGCCACGTCCCGCACCTGCCGGGTACGGTCGGCGAACTCGCCCGGCTCGAAGGCCACGAAGTCCCCGCTTTGCCAATACGCCTCGAACACCCCGCGGACCTTCTCCAGCACGTCGGGATTGCGTCGGCCGGACACCCGCAGGTTCCATTCCAGGCCGGTGTGCTGGGCCTGCCGGGTGAGGTTCGACGATCCGATGAAGGCAGTCGACGCCCCGGATTCGCGATGGAACAGCCAGGCCTTGGCGTGCAGCCGGGTGTCGGAGGTGTCGTAGGAGACCCGCACCTGCGCACCGAGATCCTGCAGATCCTGCAGGGCCTCCAACTGGGTGCTTCCGGTGTAGGTGGTGGTCAGCACCCGCAGCGGCCGGCCCTGGCTGCAGTGCCGGGCCAGCGCCGTGCGGATCGGATTGAGCCCGCTGCGCCGGATGAAGGCCATCACCAGGTCGATCGCATCGGCCGAGGCGATCTCCGAGTCGATCTGGCTGACCAACCGCGGTTCGCCCGGGGAGTTGGTCAGCAGCGTGGTGTCCAGCAGTGGGGTGAGCGGGCTCGGATAGTGGCGCACGGAACCGTCGGGCTGGACACTGCCGACACCCCGCAGCAGCTGCAACTCATCGGTCAGCAGGTCCGGCGACAAGTCGGCGCTCACCGCGGCATCGAGGGTGAGGCCCAGGTCGTGGGCGATCCGGGTGGCCGCCTCCAGCCGGCTGTGCTGTGGCACGGACTCCACGGCGCGCCGGACCATCTCGGCCAGGTGCAGGGCCAGCCGGTCGGCGGCCTCGGCGGCAGGCAGATCCGTCAGGTCGGCGAGTTCGGTGCGCACGTGCCGGGCGAGGGCGGTGGTCAGCAGTTGTTCGTAAACACCTGCCGGCAGCTCCCCGTCCATGGGTCAGGAGTATGGCAGCTGG
>DAOMFH010000325.1:0-3077 GCA_035429705.1 Actinomycetota bacterium | reverse complement strand
CTTCGGTGTGACCACCGATCGCAGCCGCGACGTCGGCAACATGCACGACGCCGACGCCCTGATCACGCGAATCATGACCAAGTTCGACGCCCTGGCCGCCGATTGCGACGTGGTGCTGGTCGAGGGAACCGACTACACCGGGGCCAGCGCGGCGTTCGAATTCGAACTGAACGTGACAATGGCCCTGAACCTCGCGGCCCCGGTGCTGTTGGTGCTCAGCGCCCATCACCACCGGCCGGACCAGGTGCGTGGCGCCCTCGAGGCCGCTCGCCAGTCGCTGCGTGATCACGAGGTGAACCTGCTGGCGACCACGGTCAACCGGGTCGAACGCGAGCATATGGAGGCCCTGCGCGCATCCCTGGAACACCTCGAGGAACCCCTCTGGATCATCCCCGAGGAGCACAGCCTGCAACTACCCTCCCTGCACCAGATCAGCGCCGAACTGCAGGCTCCGCTATTGCTGGGCTCACAGGAATCACTCGACCGGGAGGTGACCGGCGTGAAGGTGGCGGCCATGACGCTGCCGAACCTGCTGGACCGACTGGAGAACGGGGTACTGCTGGTGACCCCGGGCGACCGCGGCGATGTCCTGCTGGCCGCGGTGACCGCCCGGTTCTCCGAGCGGGTGCCCAGCATCAGCGGGGTGATCCTCACCGGCGGCATGCAGCCCGATCCCCGGATCCTGTCATTCGTCCGGGGTCTGGACTCCTCGGTGACACCCCTGCTGCTGTCCGACAGCGACACCTACGAGACCGCCCACCGGATCGCTTCCCTGACCCCGCAGATCCGGTACGGCGACGATCGGCGGATCGCCACGGCGCTGGGCCTGTTCGAGTCCGCGGTCGACACCTCGGACCTCATCCAGCGGATCCAGCTCGCCGACACCCCCGTGACCACCCCTCTGATGTTCGAGAACCGGCTGGCCCGGTCCGCCCGCCGGGACCGGCGGCGCATCGTGCTGCCGGAGGGCAACGACGACCGGGTCCTGCGCGCCGCCGATCAGATCCTGCACCGGGCCATCTGCGATCTGACCATCCTCGGCTCACCCCAGGCGATCACCGATCGCGCCCAGGGCATGGGTCTGGACATCAGCGGCGCGACCCTGATCGATCCCGAGCATTCGGAGCTGCGCGACGAGATGGCCCAACTGCTCTGCGGCCTGCGCGAACACAAAGGCATGAGCATGGACATCGCTCACGACGCCGTCACTGACGTGACCATCTTCGGAACCCTGCTGGTGCAGTCGGGGCTGGCCGACGGGATGGTCAGCGGAGCCACGCACACCACCGCCGACACGATCAGGCCCGCTCTGCAACTGATCCGCACCATGCCGGGGGTGTCGGTGGTGTCCAGCGTGTTCTTCATGTGCCTGGCAGACCGGGTGCTCGTGTACGGCGACTGCGCGGTCAATCCCGCGCCGAACCCCGAACAGCTGGCGGACATCGCGATCTCGTCGGCCGAGACCGCGGCGGCGTTCGGCATCGACCCCTACATCGCCATGCTCAGCTACTCCACCGGCAGTTCAGGTTCCGGTGGAGACGTGGAGAAGGTGCGTGAGGCGACCCGGTTGGTCATCCAGCGCCGACCGGACCTGCGCGTGGAAGGACCCATCCAGTACGACGCCGCGGTCGACCCGGGGGTGGCAGCCAGCAAACTGCCCGGTTCGGAGGTCGCCGGTCAGGCGAACGTGCTGATCTTCCCGGACCTGAACACGGGCAACAACACGTACAAGGCCGTACAGCGATCAGCGCGAGCGGTGGCCATCGGCCCGGTGCTGCAGGGATTGCGCAAACCCGTCAACGACCTGTCCCGGGGGTGCACCGTGAAGGACATCGTGAGCACCATCACGATCACCGCCATCCAGACACAGGACGCATGATGTCACTGGTACTGGTCCTGAACTCCGGCTCCTCGAGCATCAAATACGAACTGATCGACACCGCGGGCCCGACGACCCGGGCTGCCGGCCTCATCCAGCGGATCGGTGAGCCCATGGCCACGGTGAGCCATGTGGCCGATGGCAGGCAGCACCACATCGAGCGGCCGCTGGCCGACCACCGTGCCGGACTGGCGGCCATGGCCGAGGCCTTCGACGCCACGATCCCCATCGATCCCGCCGCCCTGGTCGCCGTCGGACACCGAGTGGTGCACGGTGGCGACCGGTTCGCCGCGCCCGCGATCATCGACGAGGACGTTCTCGCCGCGATCCGCGACTGCATCCCCCTGGCGCCGCTGCACAATCCCGCCAACCTGCTCGGGATCGAGGTGGCGATGGCCGATTACCGGCACTGCCCGCACGTGGCGGTCTTCGACACGGCGTTCCACCAGAGCATGCCCGAGCCCGCCTATCGCTACGCGATCAACCGGTCCGTGGCTGACGCCCACCGGATCCGGCGCTACGGATTCCACGGCACGTCGCACGCCTACGTCAGCCGGCGGGCCGTCGAACACCTGGGACTGCCGGTTGCGGACAGCCGGATCATCACCCTGCACTTGGGCAACGGCGCCTCGGCGTGCGCGGTGCGCGGCGGTCGAAGCGTGGACACATCCATGGGCCTGACCCCGCTGGCCGGCCTGGTGATGGGAACCCGGACCGGTGACGTGGACCCGGGCATTCTGCTGCACCTGCTGCGGGCTGGTCTGGACGTCGATGAACTCGACACCCTGCTCAACAAGCGCTCCGGGATGCTCGGCCTGTCCGGCCACAACGACCTGCGCCAGGTGCACGCCGCCGCCCGGTCCGGCGACACCTCCGCGCAGTCGGCCCTGGCCGTCTACGCGCACGCCATCCGTCACTACCTGGGCGCTTACCTGGTCGGGCTCGGCGGCGCTGACGCGGTGGTCTTCACCGCCGGGGTCGGGGAGAACGACGCCGACGTGCGAGCCGCGGTGTGCGAGGGACTGACTGAACTGGGCCTGTCCATGGACCTGCGGCTCAACGCCTCCGCAGTGGGTCCCGCGGACGTGGTCGATGTGGCGGCCGCCGATTCTGGCATCCGGATCCTGGTGGTCCCGACGAACGAGGAGCTGGAGATCGCCACTCAGTCCGCCGCTGCGGTTGCCGGGAGGGGCTGAGG
>DAOMFH010000324.1:0-3087 GCA_035429705.1 Actinomycetota bacterium | reverse complement strand
AACCCCGAACCCGCTGGTTAAGAGCCAGCTGCTCTGCCAATTGAGCTAGCGGCGCGACGTCCCCGAGCATAGCAGTCAGCCCATGCCGGGCGACTCCTGACTACAGGTACAGACCGGTCTCCTCGGTGTCCACGTGCTCGGCGGCCACCGCGTGCACATCCCGCTCGCGCAGCAGCACGTAACTGGCCCCCTGCAGTTCCACGATGGCGCGGTCCTCCGGCTCGAAGAGCACCCGGTCGCCAGTCACCATGTGCCGCACGTTCGGACCGGCAGCGACGACCTCCGCCCAGGCCAGCCGCTTGCCGACCGAGGCGGTGGCGGGGATCAGGATCCCGCCAGTCGAGTGACGTTCACCATCGGCCTCCACCGAGACCAGGACCCGATCGTGGAGCAACTTGATCGGCAGCATCAGCGGGTGATCCGCCTCCATGTGCGCCGC
Organism: Actinomycetota bacterium; assembly: GCA_035429705.1. Classification (GTDB taxonomy): domain Bacteria; phylum Actinomycetota; class Actinomycetes; order S36-B12; family UBA10799; genus JADKAV01. The sequence continues at coordinate 2,648 of DAOMFH010000324.1, read as the reverse complement.
ACCACGATGATGCCCACGACCACGCCCACGGTGATAACGACGTGGTCCACGCGCACTGCGCCGTACTCGTCGACGTAGTAGTCGTGCACCTTCTGTTTCTGCTTGTTCAGGATGGTCCGGGGGGCGGCCGCGACTTTCAGCTCTTCCAGCGTGGCGGCCAGCCGGGCACGCGTGGCGTCCATGTCGGACTCGATCTCGGCCATCGAACGCGGTTTCGGCTGGGGCTCACCCTTGACGACCTCGGCCGGCTTCTTCTGGACTTCGGTGGAACCGGCACGCACGACGGCGTCGGGTGACTCAGGCATGGCCTCACTCTATCCCTCGGGGGTGCGCAGGATGACCCCGTAGGGCAACTCCAGCCGGAAGCGCGCCAGCAGGTCCGGGTCGGCCAACAACTCGGCCGTCGGGCCGTCGTAGCGGATCCGCCCGTCGGCCAGCACGATGCTGCGCGGGCACAGCTGCCAGGCGAACGGCAGGTCGTGGGTGACCATGAGCATCGTCACCTCGAGTTCTGTGATGACCTCGGCGAGTTCCCGCCGGCTGGCCGGGTCGAGGTTGGAACTCGGCTCGTCGAGCACCAGGATCTCCGGATCCATGCTCAGGACCGTGGCGATCGCCACCCTCCGTCGCTGCCCGAAGGACAGGTGATGTGGCGCTCGGTCGGCGGCTGCCAGCATGCCCACGGCGGACAGCGCCCGGTCCACCCGAGCGTCGATGTCGTCCAGCCGGAAGTTCACCGGGCCGAATGCGACATCCTGCCGCACGGTCGGCATGAACAACTGGTCGTCGGGGTCCTGGAAGACGAGTCCCACCGACCGCCGGGTCTCCCGCACCGTGTCCGCTGCGACCACCCGGTCGGCCACGCGCACCTGGCCGGCCTGCGGCTGCAGCACGCCGTTCAGATGCAGTGCCAGGGTCGTCTTGCCCGCGCCGTTGGGGCCGAGCAGCGCCACTCGTTCGCCGGATGCGATGTCCAGCGTCACATCGCGCAGCGCCGGCGTGCCGTCCGGATAGGTGTAGTCGATGTTGCGAAGTTCGATCACCACGTCGCGACCACCCCGCATGCCAGCACAGCTGCCGCCGCGGCGGGCAGGGCTGCGGCGATCGGCCACGACCGGGGCTCGCCGGCCGGGGGGTCCGGCAACCGCCCGTCATATCCCCTGCTGACCAAGGCCAGGTGTACCCGTTCGCCACGTTCGAAGGAGCGCACGAACAGTGCCCCGAGCCCGGTGGCCAACACCGGCCAAGACCGGGGGGAGGTGGCCTCGAAGCCGCGTGCCTGCTGGGCCACCCGCATCCTTCGCCACTGATCGGCGACCACGTCCACGTACCGGATGAAGAAGGTGAAGATCGCGACGACCGGCCCTGGCAGATGCAACGACTGCAGGCCCGCGACCAGATCGACCGGCAGTGTGGTTGCGGCCAGCAGCGTGGCCGCCACGACGCCCAGCGACGCCTTCACCAGGATGTTCCACGCCGCCCACATGCCGGGCACGGACAGCCCGGCGAATCCGGTGGGATCGGGACCGACCACCGGCATCAGCAGCGCGAACACGACGAAGGGGATCTCGATCATCAGTCCCGCGCGCACCCGGCGCAGTGGCACCCGCGCCACGAGCAGTGCGCCCATCAGCAGTGCGGCGTACGCGGCGAACGCCCAGATCCATTCCCGGGGGGTCGCCACGACCACCAGTACGAAGGCGACGCAACTGACCAGTTTCGGGGCCGGGGCGAGTCGGTGCGCAAGAGAGGCCGCGTCGACGTAGCCCCGGTTCAGGATCCCGGAGGTACTCAGTTTCGGCGCACCCGCAGAAGCTGGAACACCCCGAAGCCGACAGCCGCGGTGACGGCCACCCCGACAACACCAGCGGCGGCGGTGCTCAGGCGCTCATTCCCCATCCCGCTCACGGCGTAGTCCGCCAGCGGTGAGCCGGCCGTGGCGGAGTCCTGCTCCTGGGTTGCGATGCCGTGGTCCTCGGCGACCTTGTTCAGCCCGTCCGGCTGCGAGGACGCGTAGTAACTCACAACGGCCGCCAGCAGCAGGGCGATGACCCCGCCGGCGATCAACAAGCGCTTCATGCCGGGACCGCCTCTGCCTGGGGCACGGGATGGGCCAGTTTGGTGCCTCGTACCCCGACAACGATGTCGGGCCGGGACGCGAGCACCGCGCCGACCACCAGACCGGTGATGATCCCCTCGCCGATCCCGATCAGGACATGCACGCCGCCCATCGCCGCAGCGACCGCGGCCAGCGACACCGGCGCGGTGCCACCGATCGCGTATTCGGCGACGAAGGCCAGCGCCGCGGCCGGGACGGACACGAACGCCGCCACCCCGGCGACCAGGGCCGCACCCTTGGCGCTGCGGGCGAAACGCACCCCGGCGCGGAAGATCACCCACCCGACAACGGCCGTCACGATCGCCATGTTGAGAACATTGACGCCCAGCGCCGTCAGTCCCCCGTCGGCGAACAGCAGGGCCTGTACGGTCAGCACGACGGTCACGACCAGCATTCCCGCCCAGGGGCCGACGAGGATCGCGGCGAGGGCGCCTCCCAGCAGGTGCCCGCTCGTACCCGCTGCCACCGGGAAGTTGAGCATCTGGGCGGCGAAGATGAAGACCGCGGTGAGTCCGGCCAGTGGCGCCGT
>DAOMFH010000323.1:0-3090 GCA_035429705.1 Actinomycetota bacterium | reverse complement strand
GCCGCCACGTACACGCTGATCTTGCCGATCGCGATGTCGATCCCGCCGACCCCCCAGTCGCCGATCCCGAGGATCGCCTCGGAGTCGGTGGCCACGATCAGGTCCACGTCGTCAGGGCCCAGGCCGAGGTTGGCGAATGCCTTCGGCACATCCTCCGGCCAGCGCGATTGCAGGTACACCCCGCGGGGCCGGCGGAAGGCGTGGCTGTACTCGCGGATCGCCTCGCCCACGGTGGGCGTGTAGACGATGGGCATCAGTTCGGGCAGGTCGTCGACCAGCAGCCGGTAGAACAGCGTCTCGTTGCGGTCGTGCAGTTCGCGCAGGTACACGTTCTTGGCCAGCAGACCGGGATGTTCGGCCAGTTGGCGGCGCACCCGGGCCAACTGCTGGTCGATGGTCTCCACCCGCTGCGGCAACAGTCCGACGAGGCCGAGTTCCTCGCGTTCGGCGTCGCTGAAGGCCGACTGCTTGTTCAGCCGGGGGTCGGCCAGCAATGCCTGGCCACGCAGGGTGGTGTAACGGTCGGGCGGCTCGATCATGTTCCGGTTGTACTCCACCCGAATGGCTGTTGCCCGGCTCAGGGAGGGCGCAGCCGGGTTCGCTGTACGCCGGACGGGCTGAAGTTGGCCGGGTCCAACCAGGCCCCGAGGGCCGCCCGACGAGCCGGCCACTCGCCGTCGAGCACACTGAACCAGGCGGTGTCCCGGTTGCGGCCCTTGACGATCATGTGCTGGCGGAAGACCCCCTCGAACGTGAAGCCGAGGCGCCGGGCGGCGGCCTTGGACGCTTCGTTACGGTCGTCGCACTTCCACTCGACCCGGCGGGCACCGAGGCCGAAGAGGTGCTCGGCCAGCAGCAGGACCGCTTCGGTGGACGCCGGGGTGCGCCGCATCCGCGGTCCCCAGAGGATGTGTGCGATCTCGGCCACCCCATTGCCGAGGTCGATGCGCTGGATCGCCACCCGCCCGGCGGCAGCACCGTCCACCACAGCGGCGAAGAACAACGGGTCGCGGCTCTCACGCGCTGCCGACCACCACCGGTCGAAGTCGTCCGGGTGGTCGGGCAGGTACTCGAACAGTTCCGGATTCCGGATGGCCCGCAGACCCGGCACGTGCGCGTCGCACAGCGGTTCCAGTCGCACGTAGCGGCCGGCCAGGACGACCGGCTCGACCGCTCTCACGCGAACAGGGCGGGCAGCACCCCGGCGGACAACTCACGCATCTGCGGGATCGCCAGTTCGATGTCGCCGATCTGCAGGACCTCACCGAGCCCTGAATCCACCACGCCGATCCGCTCGCACCCGAACCGCCGTGCGCCGCACATCTCGGTGAACCGCAGTTCCTCGGAACGTGCGACCACCACCACAGCGCGCGCCGCCGATTCCGAGAACAGCCAGGTGAACGCGTCCACACCGTCGGGCACCCACGTGCGCGCACCGGTGCCGGCCCGCATCGCCATTTCGGCCAGCGCCAAGCCGATCCCGCCGTCGGCGACGTCGTGCGCAGCGGTGAGCATCCCGTCCCGCGAGCCGGCCACGAGGATTTCGGCGAGCACCCGTTCGGCCGTCAGGTCGACCTGCGGTGGCATCCCGCTGAGCAACCCCTGCAGCGTGGCGACCGCGGACCCGCCGAACTCGGGGCGCGTGGCCCCCAGCACGTAGATCAATTCGCCGTCCGGACCCCAGGCCATCGGGGTGCGCCGGGCGACGTCGTCGAAGACCCCCAGCACGCCCACGACCGGGCTCGGGTGGATCGCCGTGGTACCGGTCTGGTTGTAGAAACTCACGTTTCCGCCGGTGACGGGGATGCGCAGTTCCTGGCAGGCGTCCGCCAACCCGGTGACCGACTGCGCGAACTGCCACATGACCGCGGGGTCCTCCGGCGAGCCGAAGTTCAAGCAGTTCGTGACGGCCAGAGGGACCGCACCGGTGGCCGCCACGTTGCGGTAGGCCTCCGCCAGGGCGAGCTGGGTTCCGCGGTAGGGGTCGAGTTCGACGAAACGGGCGTTGCAGTCGGTGGCCACGGCCACCCCGCGCCCGGTCTGCTCGTCGATGCGCAGCACCCCGGCGTCCTCCGGCTGGGCCAGCACGGTGTTGCCGCGCACGTACCGGTCGTACTGATCGGTGACCCAGGCCTTGGACGCGTTGTTGGGTGAGGAAAGCAGGGCGAGCAGCGTCTCCGCGGGGTCGGTGCGCTCGGGTTCGGTGGGCACCGCCTGCCGCGCGGCCAGACCGGCCGGCTCGGCCAGCGGCCGGTGGTAGACCGGCCCGTCGTGGGCCACGGTCCGCGGCGGCACGTCCACCACCACCTCGTCATGCCACTCGATCACCAGCCGGTCGCCGGCGGTCACCTCCCCGATGACGGTTGCGGTGACCGCCCACCTCTCACAGATGGCCAGGAACGCGTCCCGGTTCGCGGGCGTCACGATCGCGCACATGCGCTCCTGCGACTCGCTCATGAGGATCTCCTCCGGGCTCAGCGTCGCGTCACGCAGCGGAACCCGGTCCAGCCACACGTGCATCCCGCCGTCGCCGTTGCTGGCCATCTCCGAGGTCGCGCAACTCAGCCCGGCGCCGCCGAGGTCCTGGATCCCCTCGACGAGGTCCGCCCGCAGCAGTTCCAGGGTGCACTCGATGAGCAGTTTCTCCGTGAACGGGTCGCCCACCTGCACAGCCGGGCGTTTGCTGGGCCCGGTCTCGTCGAAACTCTCGCTGGCCAGCACGCTCACCCCGCCGATCCCGTCGCCGCCGGTGAGCGCGCCGTAGAGCACCACCAGGTTGCCGGTCCCGCGGGCGCTGCTGACGTGAATGTCCTCGTGGCGCATCGCCCCGACGCACAAGGCGTTGACCAGCGGGTTGGTCTGGTAGCACGGATCGAAGACCGTCTCCCCACCGATGTTGGGCAGGCCCAGGCAGTTCCCGTACCCGCCGACCCCGGCGACCACGCCGTGCACGACCCGGGTGGTGTCGGTGTCCGCCGGGTCGCCGAAGCGCAACTGGTCCATCACCGCCAGCGGCCGGGCACCCATGCTGAGGATGTCGCGCACGATCCCGCCGACCCCGGTCGCAGCCCCCTGGTACGGCTCGATGTA
>DAOMFH010000322.1:0-3095 GCA_035429705.1 Actinomycetota bacterium | reverse complement strand
ACGGTCGCCGCGCCGCCGCCCGGCGAGATGCGAAACCCACCTCACGACCGATTCACTGGGCCGAGGAGGTAGCCGATGGCACGGGACGGGATCTTCCAGCGCGACGGTATCGAGTACGGGCGCGGGCTGAGTTTCTTCGATGCGATCTACGGGTTCGCGATCACCCTGCTCATCGCCAATATCGACCTCCCCCCGGCCAGTTCCTGGAGCAGCCTGGGGACGCTGCTGGACGACGGACTCAGCGAGCAGTTGGTCGGCTTCGTGATCAGTTTCATCGTCATCGCGGTGTTCTGGAAACACAACACCGATCTGCTCGGCCGATTCCAGGGCATGGACGCAACAATCATTGCGATCAACCTGGCGATGGCCGGACTCGTCGTGTTCCTGCCGTTCACGACGCAGGCGATCAGCGACGAGGCCGTGCTCGAGTACCCGTTGGCCACGGCAATGTACGCCTTGAACATCGCCTTGCTGATCTTCGCCCAGTTGTCCTTGGTGGAGGTGGGCCGCGCCCGGGGGTTGTTCCTGGACGGCACCCAGCCCGGGCTGCGTTGGGCGATCCGCATCGACCTCGGCGCGCAGGCCTGCGTCTTCCTGCTCTCGATTGCGGTCGCGTACCTCGTGAGCCCTGAGACCGCACGCCTCATGTGGGTGGTGGTGCTGCCCATCGTCGCCATCGTGACGGGGCGACAACGCACGCGCATGACCACCCGCACCCTTCCCGCCTGACCGGTGGCGACGTGCGCCGGGACCGACGAGTTGATGCGTACCGCCCTCTTCCCGGACCACGCGGCCCTAACTTCGAGACATGACCGCATCCTTCCTCTACGCGGGCGTCCGCACACCGTTCGGCCGGTTCGGCGGCGCACTGTCCGCCGTGCGAGCCGACGACCTCGCCGCCGCGGCCCTGACCGGCGTCCTGGAGCAGGTTCCCGGACTCGACCCCGCGCGGATCGGCGACATCGTTTGGGGGTGCGCCAACCAGGCAGGGGAGGACAACCGCAACGTCGGTCGGATGGCGGCTCTGCTCGCCGGCCTGCCAACCGGCGTGCCCGCCACCACCGTCAACCGCCTGTGCGGATCCTCGCTGGACGCCGTCCTGGCCGCCTCCCGGACCATCGAGACCGGCGACGCAGAGATCACGATCGCCGGCGGTGTCGAGTCAATGACCCGCGCACCGTGGGTGCTGCCCAAGCCCTCGCGCGGGTTCCCCGCCCAGAACGTCGAGGCGGTGTCGACAACGCTGGGCTGGCGGCTCGTGAACGAACGGATGCCGGCGGAATGGACCGTGTCCCTCGGTGAGGCGAACGAGGCGCTGGCCGACCGACTCGGCATCTCCCGGGATCGCCAGGACGAGTTCGCCGCACGCTCTCATGCGCTTGCAGACCGTGCTTGGACCGAAGGCTTCTACGACGACCTCGTGGTGCCGGTTCCCGAAACCACCCTCACCCGCGACGAGGGCATCCGGCCAGGGTCCACGCCGGAGGCGCTGGCGGGACTCAAGCCGGCGTTCCGCCCCGACGGAACCATCACCGCCGGCAACGCATCCCCGCTCAACGACGGCGCCTGCGCGCTGGTCCTGGGCAGCGAGGCCGCGGCGGACTCGATCGGTCGAACCCCGCTTGCCCGGATCGCCGGCCGCGGGGTGCACGCGCTGGACCCGCCGGACTTCGGCATCGCGCCCGTGGAGGCCGCGAACAAGGCCCTGGCCCGGGCCGGCATCGGCTGGAACGACGTGGCGGCCGTCGAGCTCAACGAGGCCTTCGCGGTGCAGTCGCTGGCCTGCCTGGACGCCTGGCGGATCGACCCGGAGATCCTCAACACGAAGGGTGGGGCCATCGCGATCGGCCACCCGCTGGGCGCGTCCGGCGGCCGGGTCGTGGCGACACTGGCAAAGCGGCTGGTCGAATCCGGGGATCGCTGGGGGCTCGCGGGGATCTGCATCGGCGTGGGGCAGGGTTTGGCCGTGGTACTGGAGAACGTGACATGACCGCGCGCATCTGCGCGAAGACCACCGAGGCGGTGGCCGGCATCGCCGACGGTTCCACAGTGCTGATCAGTGGTTTCGGCATGGCCGGGATGCCGGTGGCGCTGATCGACGCGCTCATCGACCAGGGCGCCAGGGATCTCACGGTCGTGTCCAACAACGCCGGCAACGGTGACACCGGCCTGGCCGCGCTGCTGGCCGCGGGACGCGTGCGCAAGGTCGTCTGCTCGTTCCCCCGGCAGGTGGATTCCTGGGTGTTCGACGGGCTCTACCGCGCGGGACGCATTGACCTTGAGGTCGTCCCGCAGGGCACACTGGCCGAACGCCTGCGAGCAGCCGGTGCCGGCATCCCGGCGTTCTACTGCCCGACCGGGGTGGGCACCCTGCTGGCGCAGGGCAAGGAGGAGCGTGAGATCGACGGCCGGCGTTACCTGCTCGAGCACGCCCTGCCCGGCGACGTCGCGCTGATCGGCGGATACGTGGCCGACCGGATGGGCAACGTCGTCTACCGCAAGACAGCGCGCAACTTCGGCCCCGTGATGGCAACCGCCGCCCGCACGACCATCGTGCAGGTCGACCACATCGTGGCGACCGGGGAACTGGACCCGGAGGCCATCGTCACCCCCTCGATCTTCGTGGACCGGGTCGTCGCCGTGGGGAGCCGCTGATGGGCCTCAGCAAACAGGAACTCGCCGCGGCCGTCGCCCGGGACATCCCGCCCGGCGCGTACGTGAACCTGGGCATCGGCCAGCCCACCTTGGTGGCCGACCACCTCGCCCCGGACGCACACGTGGTTCTGCACACCGAGAACGGGATGCTCAACATGGGCCCGGCGGCTACCGGCGATCAGATCGATCCGGACCTCACCAACGCCGGCAAGATCCCGGTCACCGAGCTGCCCGGGTGCTCCTACTTCCACCACGCGGACTCGTTCGCGATGATGCGCGGCGGTCACCTCGACGTGTGCGTGATGGGCGCCTTCCAGGTCTCGGCGCGCGGCGACCTGGCCAACTGGCACACCGGCGCGCCCGACGCGATCCCTGCCGTGGGCGGCGCCATGGACCTGGCCACCGGCGCCAAGCAGGTGTTCGTCATGATGACGCTGCTG
>DAOMFH010000321.1:0-3099 GCA_035429705.1 Actinomycetota bacterium | reverse complement strand
GGCGCCGATGAGGAGGAACTGGAGTTCCTGGCCACCAAGGCCGCCGAGGAGATCTCGACGGTGGCCGCGATGACGTCCGGGCTGCGCCGGGCCACCCTGGCGATCGATCTGGCCGCGGACCAGACCGAGCCGATCCGGGGCGGGCTGACGTCCTTGCGCACCCGCTCGGAGGTGCCGATCGCGTACTGGGCGGCGCTGTTCGTCGACGATCTCGAGTGGTATGCCGTGACGGAGATCCCGCACCTGTCCTGACCGGCCCCCGGAAGATGGCGGTAACGAGCCAAGACCCGGGAGTTGGTGGCAGGATCGGCAGTATGGATGCTGTCACCCAGATCCCCCCTGTCGAGAACGAGCCGAACCGCCTCTACGAGCCCGGCTCTCCCCATCGCGTGGCCCTGCAGGCACGCCTTGCCCAACTGAACACCCAGGGCCCGATCGACCTGCCGCTGTGCATCGACGGGGAGTGGCGGATGGGCGGCGGCTCGCGGATCAAGGTCGTCCAGCCGCATGCACACGGCCAGGTCCTCGGCACCCTCAAGGCGGCCAACCGCAAGGACGCGACGGCCGCGGTGGCAGCCGCGAAACGGGCGGCGCCGGGGTGGCGCGCACTGTCGTTCGAGGACAGGGCGGCGATCTTCCTCAAGGCCGCCGACCTGCTGGCCGGTCCGTGGCGCGACACCCTGAACGCGGCGACCATGCTGGGCCAGTCCAAGACCGCCTTCCAGGCAGAGATCGATGCCGCCTGTGAACTCATCGACTTCTGGCGCTACAACGTGCGGTTCGCCTCCGAGATCCTGCGCGAGCAGCCCGAGTCGTCGGCCGGCGTGTGGAACCAGACCGATCACCGGCCGCTCGAGGGTTTCGTCTACGCCGTCACCCCCTTCAACTTCACCGCCATCGCCGGCAACCTGCCGACCGCTCCCGCACTGATGGGCAACGTGGTCGTCTGGAAGCCCGCGCACAATCAGCAGTTCGCCGCGCACTACCTGATGCAGTTGCTCGAGGCGGCCGGCCTGCCCCCCGGAGTGATCAACATGGTCCCCGGCGACGGGATCGCGGTCTCCGACGTCGCCCTGTACGACCCGGACCTCGCCGGCATCCACTTCACCGGCTCCACCCCGGTGTTCCAGCTGCTGTGGCGCACGGTGGGCGAGAACATCGACAAGTACCGCACCTACCCCCGGCTGGTCGGGGAAACCGGCGGCAAGGACTTCGTGTTCGCGCATCCGTCGGCCGACCCGGACGTGCTCACCACCGCGATGATCCGCGGTGCCTTCGAGTACCAGGGCCAGAAGTGCTCGGCGGCCTCGCGCGCCTACATCCCGCGCAGTCTCTGGAAGACGATGAAGGACGACTTCCTGGGCAAGGTCGACGCCCTGCCGATGGGCCCGGTCACCGACCTGGGCAACTTCATGAGCGCGCTGATCGACGCCAAGTCCTTCGCCAAGGTGGCCGCCGCCGTCGACCGTGCCCACGAGAACCCGGACGTGAACGTGCTGGCCGGCGGCACCTACGACGACAGCGAGGGTTACTTCATCAGGCCCACGGTGGCGGTGAGCAAGGACCCGACCAACGAGTTCTTCACCGAGGAGTACTTCGGTCCGGTGCTGGGCGTGTACGTGTACGACGACCGGCGCTACTCGGCGGTCATGGAGCAGATGGAGGGCATCGCCCAGTACGCGCTCACCGGCTCGATCATCGCCCAGGACCGGGCGGTGATCGCCCAGGCGCGGGAGACCCTGCGGTTCGCCGCCGGCAACTTCTACATCAATGACAAGCCCACTGGCGCGGTCGTAGGGCAACAGCCGTTCGGCGGCGCCCGCGCGTCCGGGACGAACGACAAGGCAGGGGCCGCCCAGAACCTGCTGCGCTGGACCAGCACACGGTCGATCAAGGAGACCTTCGTGCCCCCGACCGACCACAACCACCCCCACATGAAGTAGGCGATGTGAACGACGATTCCCTGACCAAGCTGATGAAGTCCGCCCGGAAGGTGGCGGAGAAGGCGAAACCGGTGGAGTTCGAGGTCGACCTCGGCGACTACCTGCCGCGCTTCTACGAGGAGGTGGCACCGGAGGACCTGCTGGACAAGGACCCGATCGACGTGGTCGGGCCGGCCACCCACATGCTGCGCCTCGGTGCTCATCGTCCCCAGGGCACCGCGGTCGTGGACGTCTTCACGCCGACGGTGGCCAGCCACGAATGGACCTGCGGCCACACCGTGGTGCAGGTCATCACCGACGACATGCCGTTCCTGCTGGACTCGGTGACGGCAGCCATCACCGAGCAGGGCAAGTCCCTGCACCTGGTCGCGCACCCGGTGTTCGCCGTGGATCGCGACGTGGCGGGGACCCTGCGTGCCGTGTACCCGGGGTCGGCCGACGACGCTCCCGAGGGGGCCACCCGGGAGTCGTGGATCCACCTCGAGATCGACCTGGCCTCCGATCCGCAGTCCAACCACGCCATCGAGGAGGTGCTGCACGAGGTCCTGCGCGATGTCCAGGAGTCCGTCGAGGACTGGCAGCGCATGACTGCGCAGGCGTTCACCCTGGCCGACGAGTTGCGTGCGGACCCGCCGTCGAGCGTGCAGGAGAAGTACGCCCTGGAGGCGGCCGAGTTCCTGCAATGGCTGGCGGAGGGCAACTTCACCTTCCTCGGCTACCGCACCTACGACCTGGTGCGCGACCCGGACCCGGTCGCCCTGGTCAGCCAGCCCGGCACCGGCCTCGGCCTGCTGCGCTCCGACACCGAGCAGTCGCAGTCGTTCTCCGACATGCCGCCGGCGGTGCGTGCACACGCCACCGAGCCGCGGGTGCTCGTGCTCACGAAGGCGAACTCCCGGTCGACCGTGCACCGTCCGGTACATCTGGACTATGTGGGGGTCAAGCGCTTCGACGAGAAGGGCGAGGTCATCGGCGAACACCGTTTCATCGGACTGTTCGCCTCCAGTGCGTACAACCAGAGCGTCACCCAGATTCCCGTCCTGCGCCGGCGGGTGGAGGAGTTGTTCGAACTGTCCGGGTTCGCGCCGGACAGCCACAGCGGCAAGGATCTGCTGCAGTTCTGCGAGACCTTCCCGCGCGACGACTTCTTCCAGAC
>DAOMFH010000320.1:0-3101 GCA_035429705.1 Actinomycetota bacterium | reverse complement strand
TCGAGCCGCTGCTGCGCCGCATCCGGCTGGCCATGACCGGCGCGGGCATGCACGTCGAAGGCGTCAAAGGCGAGTGCAATCACGGCCAGCACGAGATCGTCTTCCGGTACGCAGACGCCCTCACCGCCTGCGACGACCACGTCGTCTACAAGACCGGGGCCAAGGAGATCGCCGCGCAGGAGGGCATGGCGATCACGTTCATGGCCAAGTACGACCAGCGCGAGGGCAACTCCTGCCACATCCACCTGTCGCTGCGTGCCGACGACGGGGCACTGGTCCTGGCCGACGGCAACGATCCCGAAGGCCTGTCGGCGATGGGCCGCTGCTTCATCGCCGGGCAGATCGCCCACATGCGTGACCTCTCCCTGCTCTTCGCCCCCAACATCAACTCGTTCAAGCGTTTCGTGGCCGGCTCCTTCGCACCGACCGCGATCAAGTGGGGCCGGGACAACCGGACATGCGCACTTCGGCTGGTGGGCCACGGCGAGTCGCTGCGACTGGAGAACCGCTCACCGGGCGGCGACGTGAACCCGTACCTCGCGGTGGGAGCCATGGTCGCCGCGGGCCTTGACGGGATCGAACGCAACCTGCCGCTGGAACCGCCCGTACCCGGCAACGCCTACCAGATCGACTCGCACCGACTGCCCGACAACCTCACCAGCGCACTGGAACTGTGGGAGCGCTCGGAGTTCGTAGCCAGGACGTTCGGCGAGGACGTCCAGCAGCACTACGCGAACATGGCTCGCATTGAATTGCAGGCCTTCGGTGCGGCAGTGACCGACTGGGAGCGCTATCGGGGATTCGAGCGGCTGTGACCACCCGGCCATGACCAGAGGGGCGTAGATGGAGACCTTCGATGTGGTGAACCCCGCCACAGAACAGATCGTGGGGACGGTCACGCGCACGCCGGCCGTGGAGGTGGACCGGATCATCGCGCGCGCTGCGGATGCCTACCCCGCCTGGCGGGCCGTGTCCCCGGGGGACCGGGCCCGGCTGCTGCGCAGATTCGCCGACACCGTGGACGCGCATGCCGAGGAGCTCGCCCAGTTGGAGGTGCGCAACGCCGGGCACACCATCGGCAACGCCCGCTGGGAGGCCGGCAACGTGCGCGACGTGCTGCACTTCTACGCCGGGGCACCGGAACGCCTGCACGGCCTGCAGATCCCGGTGCCCGGCGGGATCGACGTCACATTCCAGGAGCCGCTGGGGGTGGTCGGGGTGATCGTGCCCTGGAACTTCCCCATGCCGATCGCGGGCTGGGGTTTCGCCCCCGCCCTGGCCGCCGGGAACACGGTGGTGCTCAAACCCGCCGAGGTCACCCCGCTGACCGCGCTGCGGTTGGCCGAACTCGCCCTGGACGCCGGCCTGCCCGAAGGGGTGTTCACGGTGGTGACCGGGCAGGGATCAGTCGTCGGCGAGCGATTGGTCACCCACCCAAAGGTGCGCAAGATCGTCTTCACCGGCTCCACCGAGGTGGGGACGTCGATCATGGCCAAGTGCGCACCGCAGGTGAAGCGGGTGACCCTGGAACTCGGCGGCAAGAGCGCGAACATCGTCTTCGCCGACGCCGACCTCGAACGCGCCGCGGCCACCGCACCGTACGGGGTGTTCGACAACGCCGGCCAGGACTGCTGTGCCCGCTCCCGGATTCTCGTGCAGGCATCGGTGTTCGACCGTTTCATGGAACTGCTCGAACCCGCGGTGCAGGGGGTACGGGTCGGGGATCCGGCCTCCGAGCAGTCGGAGATGGGTCCCCTGATCACCGCCGCGCACCGGCAGCGGGTGGCTGGCTACGTCCCGGCGGGCGCTCCGGTGGCCTTCCGCGGGCAGGCTCCGGATGGCCCCGGCTACTGGTTCCCCCCGACTGTGCTGGCCCCGGTCGACCCCAGCGCGAAGGCCTTCACCGAGGAGATCTTCGGGCCGGTGGTCGCAGTGACCCCCTTCCAGGACGAAGCCGATGCCATCCGCCTGGCCAACGCCACCGAGTACGGGCTGTCCGGTTCCATCTGGACCCGCGACGTCGGCCGAGCCTTCCGCGTGGCCCGGGGCTACGAGGCCGGCAACCTGTCGGTCAACTCGCACTCGTCCGTGCGCTACTGGACGCCGTTCGGGGGGTTCAAGCGCTCCGGGCTGGGCCGCGAGCTCGGCCCCCACGCCCTGGACGCCTTCACCGAGACCAAGAACGTCTTCATCAAGACCGAGGAGTGACCCATGCTGCGACTGGCCGACCGAGTGGCCGTGATCACCGGCGCGGGCAGCGGCATCGGCCGTGCCACCGCCGAGCGCTTCGCACAGGAAGGCGCTCGCGTGGTGTGCTTCGACACCGACGGGGAGGCGGCCGGAGCCGTGGCCGCCGAGGTGAACGGCATGGCGGTGGTGGGCGATGTGACCAGCCCGCAGGACGTGGCTCGGGTGTTCGCCGAGGCGTTCGACGCCTACGGCAGCATCGACATCGCATTCAACAACGCGGGCATCTCACCGCCGGACGACGACTCCATCCTGACCACCGGTCCCGAGGCCTGGCGACGAGTGCAGGAGGTCAACCTCACCAGCGTCTACCTGTGCTGCCGGGAGGTCATCCCATACATGCAACGGCAGGGCAAAGGCGCGATCATCAACACGGCGTCCTTCGTCGCGACGATGGGGGCCGCCACCTCCCAGATCTCCTACACCGCCTCCAAAGGCGGCGTGCTGGCCATGTCGCGCGAGCTCGGCGTGCAGTTCGCCCGCGAGGGCATCCGGGTCAATGCGCTCTCGCCAGGACCCGTCAACACCCCCCTGCTCGTCGAACTGTTCGCCAAAGACCCGGAGCGGGCGGCCCGGCGCCTGGTTCACATCCCGATCGGGCGCTTCGCGGAGGCCAGCGAGATCGCAGCGGCGGTCGCCTTCCTGGCCAGCGACGACTCCTCGTTCATCACCGCAGCCAACTTCCTGGTCGACGGCGGGATCTCGGGGGCGTACGTCACGCCGCTGTAGGGCCTGGTTTGGCGCCGGGCGCCTCGTGGATCGCCGGATTGCGCCGGCCCCGCACCTCCTGGTGAGGATCTGACACGTCACGTGTCACTACTTCACCAACAAGCCGCTGCGGGAGTGCGGCCGCT
>DAOMFH010000319.1:0-3108 GCA_035429705.1 Actinomycetota bacterium | reverse complement strand
GCGTCCGCTCACGAATGTGGCCAGGCGTATCCCCTCGTAACCCCGGCCTTAGCCCCGCGCGCCACGCAGGACTGTACGCCCGCGACCCGCAGACCGGCCGCACTTGCACGTGGGTGGGTTTCCGCTGGGTCGGCACGGTCTGTACGCCCGCGAGTGTTGCGCGGTTGTCGGTCGGTCCTCGAGTGTTGCGCGGTTGGGGATGTTGATCATGGGAAACCCCCAACGACGCAACAGTCGCGACCCGTCCGATCGGGCGCACTTGCACGTGGGTGGGTTTCCGGGACCTCGGCGGAACCAGCAACCGCGCAGCAGTCGTGAACCAGCCGACAACGGTGCAACAGTCGTGGGGGGAGTGGCGCGGCCACCCCAAGTAACCGGGGGCTCGCAACCGGGCCGGGCGCCGGCGTCGATGTTCTTCGCGGGCCCCACGTACGCGAGTGGTGCAGCGTCGCGGGTGTGGCACTCGCGACAGCCACATCGTTGGGGTTTGACCTGCCTCAGGATTCCGAGCACCCTGATTGACTCAGGTCGCCGGCGCGCGCGGCGACCCAGCCGGGCACCTGTTCCGCGGGCAGCGGCCGGGACCACAGGAACCCCTGAGCCGCCCGGCACCCGAGGCCGTGCAGGGCGTCGGACTGTGCCGGCGTCTCGACCCCCTCCGCGATCACCTCGAGGTGCAAGGAGTGCGCCATCTTGATGATGGCGTCCACGATCGGTCGGTCGAAGGCGTCATCGCTGCCACCGAGGCCGCTGATGAAGGAACGGTCGATCTTGACCGCGGTCACGGGCAGTCGCTTCAGGTACGTGAGCGACGAGTAGCCCGTGCCGAAATCGTCCACGGCCAGGTGCAGCCCGAGGGCCCGCAGCGCCACGAGCGTGTCGATCACCGGCTCGAGGTGGTTCATGACGACCGACTCGGTTATCTCCAAATGCACACCCCATGGTGGTATCCCCGTACTACGCAACGAGTCCGCGACGTGGTCGACCAGTCCGGGGCTGAGCAGTTGCCGGGACGAGATGTTCACCGCCACCCACAGGTCGTGGGCTTGTGGGGACTGCTCGCGCCACAACTGCAACTGCGACAGTGCCTCGGTGAGCACCCAGTCCCCGATCGGCAGGATCAGGCCGGTCTCTTCGGCCGCTGCGATGAACTGGCTGGGCGGGAGCAGGCCGCGATCGGGATCCTGCCAGCGCAGCAGTGTCTCCAGGCCCACGGTCCTGCCCGTGGCCAGGTCGATGACCGGCTGGTAGACCGCCCGGAACTCGCCGAGGTCCAGGGCGCGGCGCAGGCCCACTGCGTCCTGGAGCCGGACGTCGGCCTGCCGGTGCATCTCCTTCTCGAATATCACCACCTGATTGCGGCCACGGTCCTTGGCCCGGTACATCGCGACATCCGCGTCCCGGAGCAGGGTCTGGGGATCGGAGGAATCGGTGGCCAGTGCCGCGCCGATGCTGGCGGTCACAGTCACCATCTGATCGCCCGAGGAGAAGGGGTCTTGGAGTGCCCCCGTCACCCGTTGGGACAGGGCGTCGACCTCGTCGGGCTTGACGTCCTCGCAGACCAGTACGAACTCATCGCCCCCGAAGCGGGCCAGCGTGTCTCCGGAGCGGACGGCGGACTGCAGCCTGGTGGCCACCTCGACGAGCAGGGCGTCCCCCGCGTGGTGGCCCAGGCTGTCGTTGACCACCTTGAACAGATCCAGATCGAGGAACATGACCAGAATCGAGTTGCCCGATCGTGCTGTGCGCGCCAGCGCCTGTTCGATCCGGTCGCTCAGCAACAGCCGGTTCGGCAGGCCGGTGAGCGGGTCGTGCAGAGCCTGGTGCTCCTGCTGTCGCGACATCTCGGCCGTCTTCTGGACGGCCAGCAGGGGCAGTAGCAGCAGTGGCAGGAGGGTCCACGAGTACGGGTGGGCCACTGCGACGACGGCCACCAGGGGGGAAAGGGCCAGCACGGCCAGAACCGAAACCGTGTAGAACCAGAACTCCTCGGTGAACGACTCCCACCAGGTCTCGCCGTAGTACTCGGACAGGCCGGAGACCAGGGTGAGATTGACCAGGTGATAGACGACCCATGATCCGATGATCCACCAGAGGTCCATCCCGGACAGATCCCTCTGCGGCGTTGCCGGAGAGGGGGATATGCCGGCCGCGTACAGCACGAGCCAGGCCGCCGTCACGCTGCAGATGTACTGGCCGACGTTGAACAGCAGTTTCCAGGGTGCCTTGCGGTCGAGTAGTTCGGAGAGCACCACGGATCCCGCGTACAGCAGGACTGCCGGGTAGAGGCCCCAGAGGTACATCGCAGCGAAGACGAAAGCCAGGGAGATGGAGACGGGGTTGCCGACCAGCCGGGTCATCACGATGGGCCGCAGCTCGCTCAGGACGATCACGGCGGCGATCATGGCCAGGGGCAGGCCCATCGCGCGCACGGCGGACGGACTCAGATTCACCAGCGACAGGACGACGACGGCCCATCCCGCCCAAGTGCACACCTGCCAGGTGAGCGCGAACAAACTCGGGCGCCACAACGACGGACGGGATCGGGTCGTCGGCGCCACGGCACAGCCTCCCTCGTTTGCCGCTGAAACTACCGGGATCGCCGGATCGGACTCTCGCTGGACCGCGTCCGGGCGACCTGGCCAACGGGAGGCGGCGTCGTGCGAGCCACAGAGCGTGACTGGCCTGGTGCGGGCCATGCTACCGGTTCCGAGCCGCCCGACCGGGCATCCCAGGTAGGTTCAGGGCGTGCATGACCAGCCGGATGAACGCCTGCAGGAGCTGCTGCGTCGGTGTGATCTCACGACGGACGCCGGCCGGGCGGGGCCGGTGCGCCTGGCGATGGGCAAGCAACTCGAGGTGCTGCCGGTGGCCGAGGGCGAGCGGCGGGTCCGCGAGCACACCGCCACCCACCGCGAGCATGTCAGGGCGCTCAAGGCTGCCCGGGTCTTCGAGATCGACGATGTGATCGACCCGGCCGAGACCAGGGGGGTGATCGCGGCCATGCTGGCGGCGGCCGGTCCGGTGGTCGGTGGCGGGCCGGTGGTCGGCACCTGGTGAGCGCGACCGCGACGCCCATGTTCCCGCTGGGCTCGGTGCTGTTCCCGC
>DAOMFH010000318.1:0-3116 GCA_035429705.1 Actinomycetota bacterium | reverse complement strand
GGAATGGACGTTCCATCCCCTGATGCCCCGGCGACCCGCTCCGGAATCGTGACGCCGCTCACAGTGGCGACCCGGCCCGGTGCCATGGGCGTCAGTACCAGTGGTGCCGCTGCCAGAAGGACCACGCCCGAACCGGGGTTCCGTAGCGGCCCTTGATGTAGGACAGGCCCCAGTCGATCTGCGTCTCGGGATTCGTGCGCCAGTCACTTCCGTGGGAACGCATCTTCCGCGCGGGCAGCGACTGCGGGATGCCCCAGGCGCCCGACGATGGGTTCACGGCCCGGTGGTTCCAGCTGGACTCGTGGTACCAGAGCTTCTTGAGCGCCTTGTACTGCTTGTTCTGCCAGCCGTACCGGATGGCGGCGGCCTGCTGGGCGTACCACTGGGAGTAGGCCACGGTCCCGAAGCGGGCGGGCGCCTCCGACCGGCTGGGCCGGGGCAGGTCGCGGTTGGCCGCCTGGGCGCTCAGCGGGGTGGCGCACACAACGGCGGCGGTGACGAGGATGGAGGTACGACGTACGTTCATCGTGGACTATCTGGTCGGGCGTTCCGGACCGGGAACGCACATCACACCCGTGAACGGCTCCACGACCGGTCGATCCACCTTGGTCACGGAACCGGCCGACAACCGGCATGGCACTCCCGCGCGATCGCTCAGCCGCTTCCCCACGGCCTCAACGCCATCGCCCAGGGACGCCCGGGCAACTCCTACTCCCCCACCCTGACGCTGCCCCAGGAGCACATGGGCCACAATCGCGTGACCTATCTCACGTTTGGGCATCGATTTCGTATCAAAGTCGGGCATTCGGTGCGGAATCCGCGCTCAGTACCAGCCGCGTGAGTGCGATGAGCCCAGGGCGGCCGCGGGCGATCCGTACACCGAGTCGATGTAGGACAGGCCCCATTTGATCTGCGTCTCGGGGTTCGTCGCCCAGTCGGAACCGAACGAGCCCATCTTCGAACCGGGCAGCGCCTGCGGGATGCCGTGCGCCCCGGATGTGGGGTTGTGGGCGCTCTGGCTCCATCCGGACTCGCGCTGCCACAGCTGCTCCAGGGCCGCGAACTGATCGGCCCCCCATCCGTACTTCTGCTGCATGTAGACCCGGGCATACCACTTGCTGTAGGCGACCGTGCCGAAGCGGTACGGAGAGGCGCTGCGACTGGCTCGCTCATGGCGGTCGGCATGACGCACCGCCGCCCGCCACATGTGGGCGCTGGGCAGGGCAGCGGACTCCGTTGCGGCAGCGGGCTGGGACTCGCGAACCCCCGCAGTCGCAGCCAAACCCGAGGGCTCAACTGCAGGCGCACTCTGCGAAGCCAGGAGAAGAGCGGCGGCCGGGATGCTGACGGCCATTGCGCCAAGGCCGACGCGGGTCAGACGGGCGGGCATGAGAACCTCCAGAACGGGTCTGTCGGTTTCATGCCCTCAGCGGGCGCCGGGCAAGCGTGAGACCGATCACACCGCCCGGACGGGTCTACCCGGGGAAGTCCTCCAGCAGTTCGGTGACCAGCGCCGCGATCGGTGAGCGCTCGGACCGGGTGAGCGTGACATGCGCGAACAGCGGGTGGCCTTTGAGCCGCTCCACGACCGCCACCACGCCGTCATGGCGACCCACCCGCAGGTTGTCCCGCTGGGCGACGTCATGGGTGAGCACCACCCGCGAATCGCGCCCGATACGGCTGAGCACTGTGAGCAGGACGTTGCGCTCCAGCGACTGCGCCTCGTCGACGATCACGAAGGAGTCGTGCAGGGACCGGCCCCGGATGTGGGTCAGCGGCAGGACCTCCAGCAGATCCCGGTCGACGATCTCGTCGACGACCTCCTGGGTGGTCACGGCTGTCAGGGTGTCGTGGACAGCCTGCGCCCAGGGACCCATCTTGTCGTGCTCGGTGCCCGGCAGATAGCCCAGTTCCTGACCGCCGACCGCGTACAGCGGCCGGAACACGACCACCTTGCGGTGCTGCCGGCGTTCCAGCACGCACTCCAGCCCGGCCGACAGCGCCAGCGCGCTCTTTCCGGTGCCGGCGCGACCACCCAGCGAGATGATCCCGACCGACGGATCCAGCAGCAGGTCCAGGGCGATCCGCTGCTCGGCGCTGCGGCCGTGCAGCCCGAACGCCTCCCGATCCCCGCGCACGAGCCGCACCTGTTTGCCCTCGGTCACCCGGCCCAGCGCGGAGCCATTGGTGCTGCTGAGGATGAGTCCGGTGTGACAGGCGAACTCCCGCGCCTCGTCGAGGTCGAGGACTTCCTGCCGGTACAGGTCATCGACCCACGCCGCGTCGACGTCCACCTCCTCGATCCCGCCCCACTCGCTGCTGCCCGCCAACTCCGCCCGGTACTCCTCGGCGACCAGGCCCACCGCCGAGGCCTTCACCCGCAACGGGAGGTCCTTGGACACCACCACCACCCGGTGACCCTCGGCCGCGAGATTGCGGGCAACCGCCAGAATCCGGGTGTCGTTGTCCCCGATCTGGAAGCCACTGGGCAGGATCGACGGGTCGGCGTGGTTCAGCTCGACCCGCAAGGTGCCCCCGCTGTCCAGCGGCACCGGTTCGTCGAGACGTCCGGCCGCGACGCGCAGGTCGTCGAGCAGCCGCAGGGCACTGCGTGCGAAGAAGCCGAGCTCGGGGTGGGTGCGCTTGCCCTCGAGTTCGGTGATCACGATCGCCGGGATCACTACCTCGTGCTCGTCGAAGCGCATGAAGGCATGCGGGTCGGAGAGCAGGACGCTGGTGTCCAGGACGTACGTGCGGAAGGGGTCGCCGTCAAGGGGCACGTTCGCCTCCGTTTCCAGGACCGGAGCGGATCCGGTATGCGCCGACCCTAGGCGCGATCCATGCGGCCGGGGGGCACGCCACGCCGATGCCTCGTGACGTTGACCCGAATGCGGGGGGTCGGGCCCGAGCCGGCGAGGGCATCAACTGCCGAAACGTCGCTGCCGATCGGCGTAGGAGCGCATCGCACGCAGGAAGTCGACGCGCCGGAAGTCCGGCCAGTACGCCTCGCAGAAATAGAACTCGGAATGGGCGCTCTGCCACAGCAGGAACCCGGACAGGCGCTGCTCCCCGGAGGTCCTGATGACCAGGTCCGGGTCGGGCTGGCCGCGGGTGTA
>DAOMFH010000317.1:1304-3120 GCA_035429705.1 Actinomycetota bacterium | reverse complement strand
CCACAGCGGCCGAACGGGCGGCGGGGAACCGAGGTGTCAGCGGTCCCGCTGCGCGATGAGATCGCGCCGGAACGACCCGACCAGCAGGTCCGCCGATCCCAGGCTGAACTGCCCGTAGTAGGTCTTCGGCTGCCCGAGGATCTTCAGGAACCGGTCCACCCGCGCGGTGGGGGATCCGCCGCCGAAGGGCGCCATGAGTTCCCCCATGGCCGGCGCGCCGCGCTGCCCGGGCCGCTGGTTGGCGCGGGCGATCATCCAGACGACGGCCGCGGCACTGGTACGGGCGGCGGCCCGGCCCCGGAAGTACTCGGGATCCCCGACCAGCAGCCGGGACAGCAGTCGGCGCTGGGCGGTGCGGTGTTCGACATCGAGCATGCGGTCGGCCACGTCGTCGCACAGGGCGAGGATCTCCGCGGCCTTGGCCCGGATGTCCTCGGGCACGCCGGCCCACTCGAACGGCTCGTCCGGCAGGGCGGCCGGATCGAGGTTGCTGAGGTTCGACCGGCCGCCGACCAGTTGCTCCAGCCGGTCGTCGGAGTCGCTGGCAGCGGCGTCGGCGAGCAGCCTGGCCAGTGCGGTCGCCCCCGTCGGCCGGTGGCTGTCGCGGATCAGTTGCTGGAACTGTGGTGTGCAGGCCCGGATCTTGGCCAGCGTCGCCAGGGTGTGCCGCTCAGGGATCCCGCGTTCGGCGTGGCAGAAGCGCACGAAGTCGCCGAGCACGTCGGGTAGGCCGGCGAGGTCCGCGACCGGTGCCATCACCTTGCGGGGGAAGCGGTCGAGCATGAGGATCTCGACGCGCACCGGGCTCCACCGGGTCGGATCACCGTCGTCGTAGGTGCCCAGCCAGATGATCTGGTCCACCAGGTCCAGGCTGCGCTCACTGCCGGCATGCCGCTGGCCGGGGTCCGAGGCCAGAAAACGCTCGGCGAGTTCGCTCTCCTCCTGCTCGCTCCAGATGTGCGGTTGCGGGCACTCGGTGCCTTCGGGCAGCATGCGCAGCATCCACCGGACCAGCGGCCGGCACACGGGCCAGGTGTCCGTCTCGATCGGCGGGAAGATCATGGCCGACAGCTTGATCGCCTCGTCGACCACCGCCCGCGTCAGCCCCGGGTCCGCCGGCTCGGGGCTCATGCCCTCGGCCGCGGCGAATTCGGTGTACCGGCTGACGACCGGCTCCACCGCGGTCGGCATGAGGAATGCGTCCTTGACCGCGGTGCCGAGGTTGCGGTCGACGTGGATGATCGTGGACAGCGGCGTGCCGTCGGCGAGTTCCACTCCGATCAGGTAGTTGTCTGCGTCGTCCAGCGGGTCGCCCAAACGGATCGTGGCGACTGCCCGCGCCCGGTCGAGTCCGCTCAGCCAGGCCGGCATGGGCTGACGGCGCTGGGCCACCTGCCGCATGATCCTCGCCCGCATCACCTCGTCGTCGACCAGTTGCGAGATGACGATCAGTGCGGCGGTGGTCTGGGCGAAGTCGACCCCTTCGAATGACTCAACCAGTTCGGCCAGGGTCGGGCGTGGAGTCTCGCTGCCGGCGTGCGGGAACTCCCGCTCCGGCTGCACTGCCTCTACGAGGCTGGAAACCATGGCCAGGAATTCGATCGGGTGGTCTGCGTGCAGGGTGCGCCGCAGGAGCTGCATCAGGTCCTGGTCCGCCGCCCCTCCCGGCGTTGGCTCCCGGTGGGATGGGCTGGCGGGCCGGGGGTGCCGGTGGACCGGCCTACGTTTGCGTCGGGACACGTAGCCAACATAGCCATGCCGGTGGGGCAGGCAGGTCAGTTCCGGCCGAGCCGGCGAAGCGGTGGCTGTGAGGTGG
>DAOMFH010000317.1:0-1204 GCA_035429705.1 Actinomycetota bacterium | reverse complement strand
CCGGCCGACCCCGCTGACCTTGCGGACGTACTGCTCGGCGGCGGCCGTGACCTCGGCGTCGGTGGCCGGCGGCTCGAGGCCGCGCAGGATGGTGATGTTCCGGCACATGCGTCCAGTGTGCGCCGCGGGCGGCGATACCGTAACCACATGCTCTTCAACCCCCACACCTACGACCCGTCCGCCTACGACCCCCAGACCCAGCGCCAGCTGACAGCCCTGATCGATTTCTTCGAGGCAAAGGGCCTGGCCGAGATGAAGGACGAGTACCACCAGGGCACGTGGTACCAGGACTTCCTCGACTTCAACACCGCGCAGGGACTGCTCGCGACGTTCGGCACGCCCGCTGCGGTGGGCGGTGAGGGTGCCCGCTGGGACACCGCCCGGATCAACGACCTCAACGAGATCCTGGGGTTCTACTCCCTGCCGCACTGGTACGCCTGGCAGGTGACCGTGCTGGGGCTCGGGCCGGTGTGGATGAGCGACAACGAGGAAGCCAAGTCGCTGGTCGGCAAACTGCTGGAGCAGGGGCACATCTTCGGCTTCGGGCTCTCGGAGAAGGAGCACGGCGCGGACATCTACTCCACCGACATGATCCTCACCCCGAGCGGTGACGGATGGGTCGCCAACGGCGGCAAGTACTACATCGGCAACGGCAACGTGGCCGGCCGGCTCAGTGTGTTCGGCAAGTTCGCCGACACCGGCGAGTACGCGTTCTTCCTGGTGGACACCCAGGCGCCCGGGTACGAGCTGAAACAGAACGTCGTGTCCTCCCAGATGTACGTCGCGGAGTTCGCGCTGCACGACTACCCGGTGACGTCTGCCGACCTGCTGCACACCGGCAAGGCGGCCTGGGACGCCGCGCTGGCGACGGTCAACGTGGGGAAGGTCAACCTCGGGTGGGCGAGCATCGGCATCTGTGAGCACGCCTTCTACGAGGCGGTCACCCACGCCGACCACCGGATCCTGTACGGCACCAAGGTCACCACCTTCCCGCACGTGCGCCGGATGTTCGCCGATGCCTACGCGCGGCTGCTGGCCATGAAACTGTTCGCCGCGCGCAGCGCCGACTACTTCCGCAGCGCCTCCGACGACGACCGCCGGTTCCTGCTGTTCAACCCGATCACGAAGATGAAGGTGACCAGCGAGGGGGAGCGGGTGATCGACCTGCTGTGGGAGGTCATCGCCGCCCGCGGGTTCGAGAAGG
>DAOMFH010000316.1:0-3133 GCA_035429705.1 Actinomycetota bacterium | reverse complement strand
GGACCGCGTCCTCACCACTGGTTCAGCCCGCCTTGCGATGGGTTCCCTGCCAGCCCGCCACCGGTGCTACCGGCTTGTCCGAGTCGGGTCGGCCCAGCGCACCCACGCCCGGCTGACGAGGGCCCACCGAACCGGATGACCGGATGCACGATGATGGGGTCGTGCTTTCGTATGGGTGGTCCGGAGTCGACCAGTTGGCGTCCTCGTCGAATCTGCCATGGCTGGTACCCGGCATCGGGATCGCGCTCGTGGTGAGCGTCGCGGCCAGCGGCCGGGTCGCGCGGTGGCTGGGAGTTACGCGCGTCGCCGCATGGGTGCTGCTGATGAGTACCGGAGTGATCCTTTCCGCCACGCTCACCCCGCAGGCACTCGAGGCCAGGGGAGATCCGGGGTTGGGACGATTGTGTGAGCTCACCCGCATCGGACCTCCCGGTCTCGCCGAGTTGAGTTCATCGCCCGTCGTCGAGGGCAACATCTTGATGTTCATCCCCCTGGGCTTCGCGATCGCCGTCGCCCCTCGGTCATCCCACAAGAGGGCGCTCCTCGTCGGCGCCTTCGCCCTCCCGTTCCTGATCGAGGCCACCCAGTTCGTGGTCACCCCGCTCGGACGGGGCTGTCAGAGCGCCGACGTCACCGACAATCTGACCGGGCTCGTGCTGGGCCTTGCTCTGGGAGCGCTCACTGCGCGACTCGCGCCGCGTCTGGTCCGGAAGTCAACCAATCACTCACCGTAGCCGCCTGTGCGGGACATCCAGTCGCACGGATGAACTCGTGACCACGACCTGTCCGGGCGGCTGCCCGCGTCGTGCGCTGCACCCCACGCGAGGCTGACACACGAAGGCGCCCGCACCAGACTGCTGGATGGAGGAACGTCGTGCACGGGAACCTGCGGCGCGTCCCCACCGTCAGTGTTCATCGCGGGAAGCAGGTGGCGAGGTGACCGACTTGAGCAGGAGACAGCCGCCCGACGCCCGTGCGCAGCGCTCGCGCTGGCGCCGGCCCGGCACTTGGGCCCTCCTGGTGGTGAGCGCGCTCGGCGTGTGGCTGATGGTCAGTCTCGCCCTGGCCGGATGGCACGCGAAGCAAGCAGCCTCTGCGATGTCGGACGTGGCCGCGCAGATCGCCGCAGGCGAGCCCGAGTCGGCGTCGGACGCCATCGAGACCGCCCGAACCAATACCCAGGCAGCGCGCTCCGCGCTCACTTCGATGCCCGTCGAGCTGCTGAACGTCGTGCCGTACTTCAGGACGAACCTGGCCGGGGCGGACGCCTTCACGGGTGCCGCCCTGGCACTGCTGGACGCGGCGGATGAGGTCAGCGAGGTGTACCCGAAGCTGTCCGGCGGAGCGGGCCGAGCCGTCCTGCGAGACGGTGCCGTCGATTTCAAGGCCCTCAAGCGGATCCAGCCCCAGATCGACCAGGCCTCCGAAGACCTCACCGCGGCGGTGGACCACCTGGATGAGATCCCAAAGGACATCTCACCGGCACTTCGACGCTACGTGGAGGAGGCCTCCCCACAGATCCGCCGCATCCACAAGGCCCTGCGAGTGGCCGGGATCGTGCTGCCGGAACTCCCGACGCTGCTCGGCGAGAACAGGCCGGCCACCTACCTGGTCGTCTTCCACAACCCGAGTGAGTTGTACGCCGGCGGCGGCGCGGCGCTCAACCTCGCCCTGGTGGAGTTCAACAAGGGGAGGATGAAGGTCCTCGACAGGGGCGACATCGCACACTTCCACCCCCTCGGCGAGAGGGTGCCCTGGAACCCGAAGGCCGGGGGACCCTACTACGCCGAAACCGGGGCCACCGACGGCTTCGCCTGGTCCAACCTGCACCAGGATTTCCGGATCGCGGGCGAGGACATGATGCGCTCCTGGGTGGCCAGCGGTCAGCAGCCCGTCGATGGGATCATCTCCCTGGATCCCGCAGCACTGGCGGCGGCCGTCGCCGCGACCGGACCGATCCAGTCCAAGTTCTACGGCCGGATCACTGAAGACAACCTGGTACGCAAACTGCTCTACAAGGGCTACCTGGCGGATCCGACTCAGCAGCGGCGCCACCAGATCAACGTGCAGTTGATCGACGAGATGCTCTCCCGGATGCAACGCGGCGACACCACGCTGACGATCGGACGGGCGATCCTCGCGACCGCCCCCGGACAACACATCCGGATCCATCTGTCAGACAACCGCCTGTCCGAGGCCCTGCGCGAAGCGCAACTGGATGGAGCCCAGCCGGCCCCAGCACCGGATCGGATCGCCTTCTACACGCAGAACCAGAACTCGTCCAAGATCGACGTCTTCCAGACCCGTCGGGTGGTTCACGATGTCCACCTCGACGAGGACGGATCGGCCACGGTCGTTCAAACGGCCGAGGTGACCAATGCCGCACCGAGGAAGGGCGGAAGCCCCCTCACCGAGCGCACCGGCTACACCACTCGGTGGGCGTTCCACTGGAACATCGTGCTTCTGCCGGAGAACGCCGAGGATGTCAGACTGTCGGCCAACCCCGGCCAGATCAAGACCGACGAACAGGTCTACACGGATGTCGACGGACGTAAGGCGGTGCGGGTGGGCAGGTGGATTCCGCCGGGCGGCAGCAGTTACATCACCGCGTCCTACCGCCTGCCGGCCGGCACCTTCGGCACCGAGGGCAACCTGGAATACCGGGTCGGCGTCGAGCACCAATTGACGGTCAAGGACGTGGAACTGGCGGTCAACGTGTCCGGGCCCTCCCGCCCCAGGCCGCTGGAGGGCAACTGGGTGGTGGACGCTGACCAGGCGACCGCGGAGTTCCCGGTCACACAACCGACCACGCTGGCCCTGGCGTTCGGCGATTGACGGGCCGGGGCAGCCGTCTCACCAACGACCGGGGGCGTCGGCCAGGGCTCGATCTTTCATGCTGAGTCGCGACAGTCGACGTGGAGCTGGGGCCCCTGCGGTCGCAGCAGCCAACGCACCAGCGGTTCGGACCATTGCCGATCCAAACCCCGCGCGGATACAGTTGCGAACCGTGATCGCGGGAGCCCGCTGATGGAAGCTGAGCACGCCGTCCTCATGCTCGCGGACTGGCCTGTGGGTGCAGTCCGGACCGCGGTTGCGGACCTGCCCGAGCGGGCCATGGTGGTCATCCGTCAGG
>DAOMFH010000315.1:0-3135 GCA_035429705.1 Actinomycetota bacterium | reverse complement strand
TGCTGCAACTGCAGGATCAGGCCCTTCTCGTGCAGGCCGGCCCCGATCTGCCGAGCGATGTCCTCGAGCAGGCGGCGCTCACCTCGGGCGAAGCGCTCGCCGCGACCGCGGACCGCGACCCGCAGGGTGCCTTCCGGCTCGCCCGCGTGGCTGATCGGGAACTCCACGCAGCCGTTGCTCAGCGCCGCGGCCTGTCCGGACTCCAGCGCGTCCCCGGCGTGGTCGAGGATGCCCACGTAGGGTGCCCGCAGCGCCCGGCGGATGTCGTCGGCAACCCTGCCATCCAACTGGCCGCGGTCGGTGATGCTCGTGGCGACGCGACTGAGCGTGGTGTAGGGCTGGTCCCGGTCGCCGTAGAAGGCGCGGTTGACCGTCCGCTCGAGCCTGACGCGCACCGGGTTGACCATGACTGCCACGAGGATCGCGCCGATGGCCGCGACCTGTGTCGGGGCCAGTGTCTGGAAGCCCATCGCCAGGATGCCGCTGGCTGACAGGTAGACGGCGACCGCGGCGAGGGTCAGTCCGGAGTAGACCAGGGTGCGGGCCAGCACGACGTCGAGGTCGAACAGTCGGTAGCGGATCACGGCGATCCCGAAGCCGGCTACGAAGATCAGGCCGGGGGCTCCGATCAGGCGGGCCGGCAGCAGGGCGTGGCCCGTCATCACCTCCGGGACCATCCACAGTGCCAGAGTGCTGATCGCGGCCACGCAGAACGAGCCGGCGACCCAGAGGAACTGCTGGCGTGGCACCGCACCGGGAGTCGCGTCGAACGTCGTCTTGAGACGAGCCGCGATGATCCCCAGACTCAGGACCAGCACGACAACTGCCAGTGACGACTCCACAACGATCGCCGAGTGCATCCAGCCGGTGAAGGTGGCAGACGGGGCCAGCAGCAGGCTGGCCGCGAGCACCCACGCGAGGGCGGGGGCCGTGCCCGCGACGGCCCAATAGGCTCCGACGTGTCGACGGTGCAACAGGGGGGTGGGGAACACCACGACCCACGCCAGGCCGGCGCCCCACGCCAGCAGGTACAGCGGCATGACGCCCGCGGCGAACGCCCAGCGTGGTGGTCCGGCGAAGGCGGCGTGGGCTGGTAGTCCGACCACTGTCAGGACGGTGCTGCCCAGCAGCGCCCCGGACATGACCACCGTCGTCGCGGCCGCCCGGTCGCGGGGCCGCCGCCAGGAGGCGTAGAGGGCCAGGGCGAAGAAGCCGACCACGAAGCCGAGCGTCCACGCCGACTCCGTGAGGCGGCCGGCCACGACTGGCCCGGAAGGGGTCAGCGGGAGCGTCACGACCTGCCCGGCCCCGGTCGTGAGAACAGCGCTCTGCCCGGTGAGGCTGGCGCTGGTCACGGTCGAGCCGGCCACCAGTGCACACAGCGGGTCAGTAACGGGTCGCACCCCCGACTGCGTCCACTGCGCGGCCGAAGGAGTCAGCCACGCGCACTCCGACGGGCTGGTCACCCGCCACAGGACGTATCCGAGGCTGAGTACGACGGACAGAATCCCGGCGGCCCGCAGCCCGCGCGATGCGCCGTTGCCTTCGTCCACCACGACCTCCTGCGCAGTGCCTGACGTGCTTCCCCTACTGTGCCCCCGGTGACCCGTCCGGCACCAGAGGCAGGCGCGGAGTTCTCGGGGCGATCCGGACCATCGAAAGCAACTCACGGTTGGCGGGGTTCGTTGGCCAGGTGGGTGCGGGAACTCGCCTGGCCGCACCTGGTGTCGCCCGGGCGATGGCCCGTTGCCGCTCCGATGGCCCGCTGCATGGGGGTAGTGCAGCCGAAGCAGGCCATTGTGCGCGGGATCCTCTGAACCACGGGCGGCCCGAGACTTCGCCGCCAACTCCGAAAGGGTTTGATCGTGTAGACACCCCAGGGCCCAGATCCGCAACCTGACCACATCGCTGTCCAGAACACCCATACTGGCCGGATGCAGCAGTTGATCATTGACATCCTCCCCTTCGCCTTCGGGGTGTTCGCATCTCCGTTGCCGGTGGTGCTGGGAGTCGTGATGCTGTTCACTCCGCGACCGAAACCCACCTCGGTCGCCTATGTCGTGACCTGGGTGGCGGGGGTCTCTGCGGCTACGGTGCTGTTCGCGCTTCTGGCGGGCCTGGTCGATGCGCAGGACGGGCTGCCGGGCTGGGCGACGTGGCTGCGGGTGCTGCTCGGGGCGGGATTGGTGGTCATGGGCGTGCGAATGTGGCTCAGCCGGCACTCCAAGCCGACTCCCGGCTGGCTGACCGAACTCATGGACTCCCGCCCCCGAGAAGCGGTCAGGTACGGGGTTCTGATGTCGGCGGCCAATCCCAAGGAACTCGTCATGGCGCTGGGAGCCGGACTCGTGGTGGGAACCAGCGAGGTCGGCCTCGCCGGCTCGGCCGGCGCCATTGCCGTCTTCGTCGTCGTGGGTGCCAGCAGTGTGGCGGCACCGCTGGTGGTGTTCCTCGTGGGTGGGGACGGCACCTTACGGTGGCTGGACACCGCCCGGGAGTGGCTGCAGCGCAACAATGCCGCGGTGGCCGCGGTTGTGCTGGGGCTGCTCGGGGTGTTCCTGTTCCTCGGCGGCCTGGCCAAGTTGTAGTGCCGCCATGGTGCCGGTCCGCCGCTTCGGGCGGGCATCTCGACCGGGAGCGGCCGGGGGGTCGAACGGCGCGGTCGCGGACTTGCGCAACCAACTACCTGCGGGCCGTGTGCCCAGCCGTGTCCCGCCGTGAGCGCGCCCGAGTTCCACATCGCCGCGAATGTTGCACGGTTGCTGGGCTGACGCCGGCCCCGATCCACGGCTGCTGCCCTGCGGGGGGCGGCCGACCCCGCTCCGCCCGCGGATGTCGCCCGCCGGGGTCGGCGTGCGCTGGACCCGGCGCATCCGTGAGCAATCGCAACATCGGTGAGCCATCGCAACATCGGTGAGCAGGAATCCGGCCGATTCTCGCTCACGGGTGCAGCGTTCGCTAACCGATGCAGCGTTCGCTCACGGGTGCAGCGTTCGCTAACCGATGCAGCGTTCGCTCACCGATGCAGCACACCGGTCCCGGGGTCGGACAACCGGGCTCGCACAGGGAAAGCCAAGGGCTTCGTGCGGCGATCCCCCCTCGTGAGCGGTCGCAACGCCGGTGAGCAACAACGCC
>DAOMFH010000314.1:0-3135 GCA_035429705.1 Actinomycetota bacterium | reverse complement strand
CCCTGCAGCCGCTCGGTCAGCGCCTCCCGGCTCCAGCCGGTCAGCGTGCCGGTGATCACGATCGTCCTGCCGGTCAGCGGTCCCGGGCCCGCGGCGCGCTCCTCGGCCATCCGCACCCCGGCGGCTGACCATTTGTCGACCACCGCGGCGTGCCAGTCGACCGCGAACCACTCCTGCAGCGCCGCCGCGATGGTCGGCCCGACCCCTTCCACAGAGCTGAGATCGTCCAGCGAGGCCTCGCGGATGGCGTCCATGCTGGCGAACTGTCCGGCCAGGGCCCGGGCTGCGGTGGGACCGACATGTCGGATCGACAGGGCCACCAGCACCCGCCACAGCGGCCTGGTCCTGGCCACCTGGAGTTGCGCGAGCAGTTGGCGGGCGTTCTCGGTCAGCTCATGGCCGGAGCGGGTGAAGAAACTCGAGCCGAGCAGCGCCGACTCGTCCAAGTCGAACAGATCCCCCTCGTCGGCCACCAGGTCCTCGTCGAGCAGCGCACCGGCCGCCTTCCACCCGAGCCCCTCGATGTCCAGTGCCCCGCGCGAGCCGACGTGGTTGAGCCGCTCGCGCAACTGCGACGGGCAGGACCGGGCGTTTGGGCAGCGGATGTCGACGTCGCCCTCCTTGGCCGGCGCCAGCGCCGTGCCGCACGACGGGCAGTGCGTTGGCATCACGAACTCGCGCTCGGCCCCGGTGCGCTCCTCGACCACCGGTCCGATGACCTCCGGGATGATCTCGCCGGCCTTGCGCAGGAACACCAGATCGCCGATCAGCACCCCCTTGCGCTTCACTTCCTGAGCGTTGTGCAAGGTGGCCATCGACACCGTCGTCCCGGAGACCCGCACCGGCTTCATCACCGCGAACGGGGTCACCCGGCCGGTGCGGCCCACATTGACCTCGATGTCCAGCAACCGGGTGCGGACCACCTCCGGGGGGTACTTCACGGCAATCGCCCAACGCGGCGCCCGCGACGTTGCACCCAACCGGGCCTGCACCCGCAGGTTGTCCACCTTGACCACGACCCCGTCGATCTCATGGTCCAGGCTGTGCCGCTTGCCCTCGAACTCCGCGATGTACCCCTCGACCTCGGCCAAGCCCGGCGCCACCCGGATGCGGTCGGAGACCGGCAACCCCCAGGCCCGCATCTGTTCGTAGGCCTGCGAAAGCCGTTCCGGGCGCTCACCGTGCAACGCACCGAGTCCGTGCACGATCAACCGCAACCTGCCCAGCGCGCCGATCCCCCGCTGCAGTTCTGCCTGCGCCTTGTCCGAGACCTTGCGCCCCGACCGCTCCCGCTCGGCGATCTCCGCCTGCCGCCGATCGACCCGCTGGCGCAAAGTGCCGGCCCCGGCGTTGCGCGGATTCGCGAAAGGTGAGCGGCCCAGCGCCAGCATCTGCTCATTGAGTTCGTTGAACTCCGCCACCGGGAAGTACACCTCCCCGCGCACCTCGACCAGGGGCGGGGCCGCGGTCAACTGTGCCGGGATTCCCGGGATGTACTGCGCGTTGTACGTGACATCCTCGCCCACCCGGCCGTCACCGCGGGTCGCCAGCGTGGCCAGCCGCCCGTGCCGGTACACCAGATCCACCGCCAGCCCGTCGATCTTCAACTCGCACAACATCTCCGGGATCCCATCCAGATCCCGCTCGAGACGCGCCGCCCAGGTGCGGAACTCCTCCAGCCCGAACGCATTGTCCAGACTCATCATCCGCTCGAGATGCTCGACGGGCTCGAACATCTCCGACCGGCCACCGCCCACGGTCTGGGTGGGTGAGTCCGCCTTCTGCAATTCCGGGTGCTGCTCCTCCAACTGCTGCAACTCGACGAACAACGCGTCGTACTCCGCGTCCGACAGCGTCGGGGCATCCTTCTGGTAGTACTCGTACCGCGCCTGCTCGATCTGCTCGACCAGCGCCTCCCAGCGCTGCCGGTCCGCCGGCTGGGGGCCTTCCATCACGTCAGCCGTTCCCGGAGTTGCTCGACGACGGGGTACCAGGGCCGGTAGTCGGCCACCATCCCGCACGGGGGCGTGACCAGCATGGGCGCCGGCGTCAGGCCGGTCCGATCGAGGAAGTCCAGCACGTTCCGGACGCTACCGCCTCCCGGCGGCACACCGAAACCCAGGACGGTGCCGCTTTCGGCCAGTTCGGCCAGGGCGGCGTCCTCGTCCTGCCGATGCTGCGACAGGTCGAACAACAGCCCGCCCACGCCGCGCATCTTGTTCAGCGGCGGACCCCCGGCACAGCAGTGGATCAGATCGGCGCCGAGTTGCAGTTGCGGCTCCACCGGCGGGTACGCGCTCAGCCCGCTGATGGTGCTGACCGAGCCCGCCACGACCTGCGGCAGCGCCGGTTCGTCCATCTGGATCAGCCACTGGGCGCCCACGCGCCGCTGCAGAACGGATCGGTGCTCCCCGGCCATCTGCGCCCACGCGGCGACCAGATCGCGCACCAGCCCCGGGTCGGCCAGCAGTCGACGCCCCTTGCGCTCAACCGAGGCCGCCAGCGTGTACGGGCCGGCGAGTTGCTGCTTGGCCAGACCGGTGTGCCCCTGCCACGACTGCTCGACGGCGTCCAGATCCTCGGCGAGCAGCGAGCGTGCCCGGCGCATGTCCCGGGTTCCGCTCGTGAGCTCCCAGCCCGTGACCGTGGTTGTGGCGCAAAAGTCCGGGCTGATCTCACTGAGCAGACCCAGGGTCCGCCCGATCATGTCCGCCCCGGGCCCGCGCTCGGGGAGTTCCGGGACGTGCGGGAGGTCGGGCAACTGGTCGCTGATCCGGGTGGGCCAGTCGACCACCTGCACGCCCGGGACGGAGCCGACGCCGGTGAGGGTCACCGGCGAGTTCAGGGGAATCGGCACGGCTCATGCTCGCACACCGGCGCCGGGGTTCCTGGCCCTGGCCGAGGTTCCCACCTGCTGACCTGCCGTTGTCCCGGGGGCGAGCACGGCGGGTCGAGATGCGACGTGTCGGGTTCGGGCCGACCGCGAGTTCCCGTAGATGGGGAGCCGCCCACTGCCCTCTGGTGCAGGAGTGGCGCTCTGCAGTTCAGGGACACTGGGCCGCGATCGGTCACCGCTGGTCCCCGTCTGCGCCGCCCGGTCGGGTCAGAGCGCCCGCGGCGGTCTGCAGGCAACAG
>DAOMFH010000313.1:0-3138 GCA_035429705.1 Actinomycetota bacterium | reverse complement strand
CACGGGGCACAGGAATCAGCGGCGGAGACCGTGGCCCCGCTGGCCATGGCCGGGGTGGCCATCCCGGCAACGAGGACGATGGGACCTGTGGACGAAGCCGTGAGGCGAGGTCATACTCATGGTATGTCTGCAGGTATGACCACGATGAAGGTGCGGATGTCCACCCGCGATTCGATCATGAAGGCGGCTAGGGCACGCGGCGAGACAGTCGACGAGTTCCTCACCGAGTTGCTGGAGGAGCAGGCGTGGCGTGAGCGGATGTCCACCGCCCGTGCGGCCATGGCCCGGCCCGATACGCGGTATGTGGAGGAGACCGCCGCATGGGACTCGTTGGAGATGCCGCAGTCCCCATGATCAGGCCGGGAAGCGTGGTCTGGGTCGAGTTCGATCCAGTGACAGGGGGAGAACAAGGTGGTCGGCGGCCGGCCCTGGTGGTGTCATCGGAGGAGCATCTTGGTGCGGCGACGACGCTGGTCACGGTCGTTCCTGCCACCAGCAAAGACCGGGGATGGCCCAACCACGTGGCGATGATCGGAGCGACTGGGCTGCCGGAGCCGGCCTTCGCGATGACCGAACAGGTCCGTACCATCTCGCGGGAGCGTGTGGCCGATGCGGTCGGTCACGTCGACGCCGAGTGCTTCAAACTCATCTGCCAGTGGGTTCATCGCTGGTTGGCGCCGCGCTGAGTGCACGCCTTGGTGCCACGACCGGATTGGGATCGTGGCACCAAGGCGCGGGAACCGGATCAGCTGGTGACCTCGGCCAGCGGCGTGGACAGCGACGGTTCAGCATCGGCGGGGTGTTTGCGCAGCAGGCAGATCCCGAGCCCCGTGAACCAGGCGATCACCAGCAGGCCGAACGGGATCGCTGCACCGGCCAGCCCGGGGATCGTCGAGACGATCCCAGCCGAACCGACGAACAGGCCGAGCCAGTTCAGCCATTGCGGCAGGGCGTGTGCGCGCAGTGCCAGCAGACTCACCAGCAGCACCCAGGTGCCCCCGAGGATCTCACCACCGGCACCGCCGAGGCCCAGTGCGACCGGTTCGATCGCCTGCCAGGCGGTCACGGCCGCCGCCGGGTCCGTGGCGTGCAGTTCCACCACCGATTCCATGCCGACCAGGTAGACCAGGCCGCTGGCCACGAGCATGCCCGCCCAGATCACGCCGATCGCCGACGTGACGCGCGCGGTGGTCGTTGCGGTTGCGGACAGCAGCGGGTACAAGCCGAGGGCGAGAACGGCGAGCACGAGGCCGAATCCCACGTAGGCGATCAAGTACATGACGTGGATGCCCAACTGATTCGCCATGAGCATCTCGACCTTGGCCGCTGGGTCGGTCACGGACGGGTAGTCCGTGCCGAGCAGGAAGTAGAGCATGGCAGCGACCAGGGCCGCGGCCAGGTAGAGCGCAGCCAGTCCGAGGGGCTGCTTGGTGGGTTTCGTCGTCGTCATGGCGCACCTCCTGGGGGCCGGATGAACCCAAACGGGCTTACGCTGTAAGTATCCCACTTACGGCGTAAGTACGTCAAGTAACCAGAGGAACTTCCAGGGGGAGGCTCAGTCCCGAGAACGCTGGCGTTCGATGGCGTCGAGTACCTGGCCCAGCCCGATGTCGAAGTCCGCCCCGCGGTCGTAGTCCGGGGCCATCACCAGTTCGGCCATCGCCACCAAGTGCGGGTATTGGCCGGCCGGCAGTTCCCGCACGAACGTGTCGGCTGCCTCGGCCGCCTGCTCGGGCGGCGTGGGCGCCGACACCTCTTGGAGGATGAACCCGTAGATGTAACTGTCCAGCAAGAGGATCGCCCGGTAGGTCGACTGGATCGGGAAGCCGGCGTCGATCAGGGTCCCGACGATCGCGTTCAGATAGCGCAGGCGTTCGGGACCGGGGTTGGAACGCGACTCCAGCAGTGTGCCCGCCCAGGGGTGGCGTAGCAGGACCTCGTGAGCCGAGGTCGCGCTGCGGTGCAGAGCGGCTCGCCAGTGCTCACCTGGCGCTGGCACCGCGAACTCGGCGGCCACCAGATCAGCCATCCCGTCGAGCAGGTCGTCCTTGTTGGCGATGTGGTTGTACAGCGACATGGCCTCAACGCCTAGGCGCTGCCCGAGCCGGCGCATCGTCAGGGCCCCGAGGCCGGACTCGTCGGCCAATGCCACGGCCTGCTCCAGCACCCGCCCGCGACTCAGCGGAGTCCTTGCCGATCGGTCAGCTTCTACCATCCGTTCCCCCTTGAACTTATGGTGTAAGTCTAGGGCAGGCGATCATGTGCGGCGAGGTCGCGCCAGTCGACGGCGCCGTTCGCCCCATGGCCGCCCGGGACCGGCCCCTTGACGTGTGTCAAGCGGTGGTCGCCGGGACGGGGCCAGGATGGTGTCAGGATCGCGGGATCACGGTGTCGGTCATCGGCGACTCCGCGCAGTGGTTGCGGATACCGGTCGGGAGGTGTGGCCATGATGACCATCGAGAGTGACCAAGGCATCGGTCAGCACGAGGTGCGGACGTGGCGGGTCTACGACCACGAGCACCGCCCGCCCGGGCCGGTGTACCTGATCGACCGGGTGTGGCCCCGGGGGATCACCAAGCAGTCCCTCGGCCTGGCCGCCTGGGTGCGCGATGCCGCACCCAGCACCGAGTTGCGCAAATGGTACGGACACGACCCGTCCAAGTGGGAGGAGTTCCAGCGGCGCTACCGGGAGGAACTCCAGGCCGAGCCGGGCACTTGGCAGGTCCTGCGGGAGGCGCTGGCTGAGTCCGACATCGTGCTGGCCTACGGCTCACACGAGCAGGTGCTCAACAACGCCACGGTCGTGCGCGAGGTCCTCCTCGAGGCCGCGCAGCGGTGAGCGCACCCGCCGCGTCAGTCCTTGGGGCGTGGCGGGAAGGCGGCCACCAGGGGTGTGTCCGCGGCGACGGGTCCCAGCGCCCCGGCACCACCCGGCGACCCGATGGGCGCGGTCTGCCCGGGGAGCGTCTGCTCGAAGAACCCGGCGTTGTCGTCCTTGTACTGCTCCCACTCCTGCGGCAGGTCGTCTTCGTAGAAGATCGCCTCGACCGGGCAGACGGGCTCGCAGGCACCGCAGTCGACGCACTCATCCGGGTGGATGTACAGGGATCGTTCGCCCTCGTAGATGCAGTCGACGGG
>DAOMFH010000312.1:0-3144 GCA_035429705.1 Actinomycetota bacterium | reverse complement strand
GGGGGAACCGCTTTGGCCCCGCGCTACGTCCTATGGTGAGTAGTGAGGGAAGGTGGGGCAGTGACACGACGCCGATTCGCCGCCGGGATCGTCTGCGCGGCGCTGCTTGTTGCGCCACTGACACCCGCGTTCGCCGATGAAGTCACCCCGGTACCGGTGGATCCGGCCGCGAGTGCGCCCGTCGAACCGGAGATCCCCACCACCGAACCGGAGATCCCCACAACCGGCCCGGAGATTCCGACCACCGAGACGCCCCCCGAAACCGTTTCCGCAGTCGTCCGTACGGCTGATGGCACCGTGGCGGTGACGACCGCCCCGGACGCCGATGCCCTTGCCGTCGCCACCGCGGACGACACCGTCCTGGCCGTGGACAACACCGCCCGGCGCTACGCCATGGCCCTTCCGGCCGACGACGCGGGACGGGATCTGCAGTGGAGTCTGAGCCGCCTGCAGGCCGAGGATCTCTGGCAGCGCTCGACGGGTGCGGGTACCACCGTGGCCGTCCTTGACACCGGCGTGAAGGCTTCCCACCCCGATCTGCGGGGCAAGGTCGCCCGCGGCTACAACGCGATCACCGGCAAGCCCGGGGCTCGCAGGGACGACAACGGCCACGGCACGATCCTGGCAGGGATCATCGCCGGGCGCATCAATGGTTCGGGCATTGCCGGACTGGCCCCCAACGCGCGCATCCTGCCGGTGAAGGTGCTCGACGCCGACGGGGTCGGGGACTCCGACGACATCGCCCGCGGCATCATCTGGGCGGTCGACAACGGTGCGGACGTTATCAACATGTCCTTCGGTGCCGACGCCAGCAACCGGGTCGAGGCCGAAGCCATCGACTACGCCCGCGGTGCCGGGGTGACACTGATCGCCGCCGGCGGCAACGAGGGGGCCCGGCTGGTGATGTACCCGGCCGGCTACCCCGGCGTGCTCGGAGTCGGTGCGGTCGACTTCAACGACAAACGCGCCTCGTTCTCCAACCAGGGCTCACACATCGACGTGGTCGCCCCCGGACAGGGCATTCTCTCGTCCTTCGCCACCCGGCCGTACACCTGGACGTCCGGAACCTCCATGGCCACCGCCTACGTGAGCGCCGTCGCGGCGCTGGCCATGAGCTACTCACCGGGCGCCGGCGGTGAGCCGCTGCTGCAGCAGATCATGGCCACCGCCCGCGACATCGGAGCCACCGGCCGGGATCCCGAGACCGGGGCCGGAATCGTGGATCCCGCGGCTCTGCTCGAGCAGCAGGGTGGCGGCCGCGCCCCCGGCATGCCCCGCGACATGACGGCGAGCGGCACCCCCGACGGCACGCTGCACCTGACTTTCACCCCGCCAGCGGGTGCGACGTACGCGGTGCAGTTCAAGAAAGGCAAGAAGGCGCCAGCGGGGCCCGGTTCCGGAACCCGGGTGGGTGAAGGAACCGGCGCCTGGCAGCCGGTGTCCCTCGACGTGCCGGGCAAGAACCCGAAGACGCGGTACGCATTCGCCGTGTTCACGCAGGGACCCAGCGGCACATCCCGGGCCATCGCCACGGTTCGGCCACTGAAGTGGACCATGACCGGATCACGGTCGGTGCCGCGCGACAGCCGCCAAAGATTGCAGGTGGGGCTGCGCCTGCCCACCTTCGGCTACATCGGCGGGTGGCCGCTGCAGGTGACCTCGCAGCGTGGCGGCCTGCCCGAGCGGGTGCGCCGCTTCATCCCCAGCTCCGACGGTCCGGACACGTTCACCGTTCGCGACATGCGGTGGTCCTTCCATTACCGGTACACCTTGCAGGCCCCGGGGTTCTGGAACGCGAGCAGCCCCCAGGAGTCGCAGTGGGTCGACACGACCGTCACGGCGCAGCGCAACGGGCGCATCACCGGCCGGGTGACCCCCAACCGCTCTGCCAGTGAGGTGCAATTGCAGCGCAAAGCGGGCAAAGCCTGGAAGACTATAGATACGACGAACACGAACCGCGGGGGGCGCTTCTCGTTCCCGGGCAAGAAGGGAAACCTGCGGGTGTTCGCCCCGGCCGACCTTTGGCACGGTCCGGCCGCACGGGAGTTGTGAGGCACGAGACGAGGGAGGGCGGCAATGTCCGATCGGCAGTTGGTCTTCGGAGATGACCGGTCGGCAGACGCCGACCACGTATGGGGCTGGATCGACGGGCACGACTGGCCGCGGTGGCGGATCTCGGTCGTTACCGCCAAAATGCCCGGGGCACCCGACGAGGGCCTGCACCCATGGGAGCCGGACGAGCCCCGTGCCCTGTCCCGGCCCGGAGCCGGCACGGTGGTGGAACACCTGGCCGCGGCCGGGGATCCGCGCGACGTGCTCGAAAGCTGCCGGGACGCCGACCTGCTCGCAGTGGGGCCGCGGGGCACCGGCCGGCTGAAGGCCATGGTCCTGGGCAGCACGACCGAGGCGCTGCTGTCTGCGCGCCCGGCTCTTCCCGCGCTGGCCATCATCCGGTCGGCGGCCCCGACCCGGCACATCCTGCTGTTCGCCGACGGGTCCGACCACGCCCAACGTGCTGCGGATCTGCTCGCCGAGATGCCTTGGATCGGCCATTGCCGGGTCACGGTCCTCGGTCTGGTCGATGGAGTCTCCGACACCGAGGGCGGGATCGCCCGCGCCGTCGCGGCCTTGGAAGGCACCGGTGCGGACGTGGAGACCCAGAAGTCCGGTGCCCTGCGCGGCACGTACACCATGGACGTCAAGTCCGTGCTGCTCGATCTCATCGCTGAGGCGCAGCCCGATCTGGTGACAGTCGGCACCCGCGGGCTGAGCGGTATCCGGCGGATGCTGCTGGGCTCCACGGCCCGGACCATCGCCAACTACGCACAGTGCTCCACGCTCATCACGCACGCGGGCGACGACTGAAGCTCACAGGTGGTCCGGAGTGATCCGGCGAACCCGGGCGGCCAACAGATACCGTGGCCAAGGTGAGGCAGACACTGCAGGATCTCCTGCCCGGACGGCAGGGGCTGATGGTGCGCCTGCTGGCGCGGCCCGGCCGGCGGCCCGCCCTGCTGGACGCCCTGCACCGCTACGCCGACGAACTGGAGGACGCGGAGCCCCAGACCGAGGCGTTCGTCATGTGTCTTGACCCGCAGGAGCCCAATGC
This sequence comes from Actinomycetota bacterium, assembly GCA_035429705.1. Taxonomy (GTDB): domain Bacteria; phylum Actinomycetota; class Actinomycetes; order S36-B12; family UBA10799; genus JADKAV01. The sequence continues at coordinate 35 of DAOMFH010000312.1, read as the reverse complement.
CGTGTGGCTGTTCGAGTGGTTCAGCAGCACGGAGG
>DAOMFH010000311.1:0-3173 GCA_035429705.1 Actinomycetota bacterium | reverse complement strand
ACCATGCCGATGGTCTGGTACATCCCGCCGCTGTCCCCGGTGGTCGACGCGCTGCGCGAGACCGGCAACGACGCCGAGGACGCCGGGAACCTGTTCGGCGCGCTGAACGCGCTGCGGATCCCGATCGAGTACCTGGCCGAGTTGTTCACCGCCGGGGACGTCGTGCCGGTCAAACACAGCCTCGGCGTGCTGGCGGCCATGCGCGCCTACATGCGCGACAGCAACCTCGGCAACCCCACCGACGCCAGCATCCCGGCGGCGGTCGGGCTCAGCGAGGAGGAGATGTTCTCGCTCTACCGGTTGCTGGCGATCGCCAAGTACGAGGACCGCTACGTCATCCCGGAGGCGCACGACGAGACCGCGCGCACCCTCGACGAGCTGGCGTGCGCGCTCGACTACGAGGGCGGGACCGGCATGTACGAGCAGGGACCGTTCGGCGAGTCGTCCGGCCGGCCGGTGCCGGTGGCGGTGGAGACGTTCCACGCGCTGGCCCAGCGCCAGACCTCGGAGACCATCGTGCCCACCGAACAGCGCGACGCCCGTGTCCACCTGCTCAACTGGGACGGGGTCGGGGTGCCGCTGGGCATGCCCGCGATGCCGCCGAAACGCGATGAGGAGGACAAGTGATGCACGCGCACGACAAGGCCGTCTCGCGACTGGCGGCTTCGTGGCTGCTGTGGTACCCGGACGACCGGTTGGTCGAGCGGATGCCGGACATCACGGCCGCCGTTGCCGGACTGCCGCAGGCGACCCGCGAGCCGCTGACCGCGTTCATCGACTGGTTCACGGCGACCGACCCGATGCAGATCCGCCGCGAGTACGTGCAGACCTTCGACATGAAGCGCAAGGCCTGCCCGTACCTGACCTACTGGACGCACGGCGACACCCGCAATCGCGGGATGGCCATCCTGCATTTCAAGCAGGCGTACCTGGATGCGGGTTTCGACGCCGGGGACGCCGAGTTGGCCGACCACCTCGCGGTGGTGCTGGAGTTCGCCGCGGTCGGGGACCGGCTCACCGGCGACGCGCTACTGGCCGAGCACGTCGGGGCGATCGGGCTGCTGCACTCGGCCCTGGAGGGGCTGGACTCGCCGTACGCCCACGTACTGCAGGCGGTCGTGGCCACTGTGCCCGCGGTGACCCCCCAGATCGCCAGGCGGATGGAGGAGATCGCGACCCAAGGTCCGCCGGTCGAACAGGTCGGGCTTGAGCCCTTCGGCATCGAAATGACGGGAGCACGCAGATGATGGCGTTGGAAACCACCACGACTCACAGCACGAGCGTGGCCGCGATACTTCTGTGGGGCGCGCTGCCCTATGTGACGATCGCCGTCTTCCTGGTGGGGATGTTCTGGCGGCACCGGTACGACCAGTTCGGATGGACCACGAGGTCGAGCCGGCTGTACGAGGGCAGGCTGCTGCGGATCGCGAGTCCACTGTTCCACTACGGCATCATCGCGGTGGTGATGGGCCATGTGGTCGGGCTGCTCATCCCAGAGGCGTGGACCAACGCGTTGGGGTTGTCGGAGAACGTCTACCACCTGTTCGCGGTCCTGCTGGGCTCCTTCGCGGGCGCGGCGACGCTGATCGGCATCGTGCTGCTCATCTACCGCCGGCGTACCGTCGGCCCGGTCTTCTCAGCCACCACCAGGAACGACAAGACGATGTACGTCTTCCTGGCGGCGGCGATCGGCCTGGGCGTCGTGGCCACGATGGCCGGGGCCGGGGTGCTCGGCGAGGGGCACAACTACCGCGAGGACGTGTCGGTGTGGTTCCGGTCGATCTTCATGCTGGACCCGCAGATCTCCCTCATGGCGGCCGCTCCGCTGGCGTTCCGGGTCCACGCGGTGGCCGGGATGATCCTGTTCATGGTGTGGCCGTTCACGCGCCTGGTGCACGCCTTCAGCGCGCCGGTGGGCTACGTCGCCCGGCCGTACATCGTCTACCGCGACCGGGGTCCGCATGATGCGGGCAACCGGCAGCCCCGGCCAGGATGGGAGAAGGTCGGAGGGCCGTGACTCTGACGACGTCAGCCACCTCGAAGACCCACCCCCGGCGCCGTACCCGGCGGCTGGCCATACCAGGGCAGCACGGGGCGTGGGCCTACCTGGTGGTCCCGCTGATCCTCGGATTCCTGCTGGTCGGCCCGTCCTGGCCGGCCGTTCTGTACTCACTGGCATGGATCCTGGCGTACCCGGCCAGTTTCTACCTCGGCCGCGCGGTGGTCATCCGCTGGCGGCGGGGCAACTGGTCCCGGCTGGCGAAGCGGGAGTTGGGCTACGCGATCCCGTGGACCGTGCTGGCGGCCATACCGTCGCTGATCCTGCTGATCCTGCGCCCCTGGCTCATCTGGGTGGGAGCCGTGCTGGTGGTGCTGTGGGCGGTGAGCATCTGGCTGACCCGGACCGGTCATGAGCGCGGCTTCAGCAACGACCTGCTGCTGGTCGCCGAGGCAGCGGTGGCCATGCCGCTGTTCTGGGCGATCTCGACCAACACCCCCGACCTGGGCATCGGGGATCCGGCGGCAGCGGACGCGTGGCTGGTGGCGCTGATCTGCCTGGTGTTCTTCACCGGCAACGTGCTGCACGTGAAGTCCCTGATCCGGGAGGCCGACGACCGGCGCTGGAAGGTGGCTTCGCGGGTCTTCAACGTCGCCTCGATGGCCATGGGCCTGATCTCGCCGTGGCTGCTGCTGCCCTTCGGGTTCTGCGCGGTGCGGGCCTTCGCGATCGGACCGAACCGGAGCCCCTTGGTGATCGGGAACGTCGAGATCGTCGTGTCCATCCTGGTCGTGGTGGGCACCTACTTGGCGCTCGCATAGGAGGCGCGATGCTCAGCGAGATCGAGACGCATCTGGCGATGGCTCGCGACGCCCCGAGCGGGCGCAGTGCGATCACCTTGTTCCACGGCCGGCACCTGGCGCAGACCCTGGTGGCCATGGCCGAGGGCGTCGAACTGCACGAGCACGAGAATCCCGGTGAGGCGACACTGCAGGTCCTGTGGGGCCGGGTGCGGTTGCAGGCCGGTGACGAGTCCTGGGAGGGCTCCGTGGGCGACCTGATGCCGATCCCGCAGACTCGCCATCTGGTGCTCGCGCTGGAGGACAGCGCCGTGCTGCTGACGGTGGCCCACCGGTAGCACGCGGGGGGTCTCGGACCTCGGCTTCCGGGGCCG
>DAOMFH010000310.1:0-3184 GCA_035429705.1 Actinomycetota bacterium | reverse complement strand
GTCACCTCGACGACCAAGGTGTTCCTGTCGCACCTGCACGCAGACCATGTGGGCGACATGCCGACCCTGCTGTGGAGTCTCGCCAAAGCCGGTCGCCGAGACCCCGTCGAGGTGTGGGGCCCCGCCGGTGAAGCCGAGCATCTCGGCACCCGCGCCTACTCTGACCACCTCGCGCACGCCCACGCCTGGGACATGAAGTCGCTGAGCGGCCACCCAGGCCAATCGGGTGCACGTGCCATCACCACAGAGGTCCCCTACGACCGGCCGGAGGTCGTCTACCAGCGCAACGGCGTGACCATCTCCTCGTTCCCGGTGATCCACATCGAGAACGGGGCTGTCGGCTACCGACTCGACTACGCAGGTCGCAGCGTTGTGTTCTCCGGCGACACCCGCCCGTGCCGGTATCTGGTCGAGGCATGTGACGGTGCAGACCTGCTGATCCACGAGACCTTCCCGACCGCGGCGGTGCTCTCCCAGAAGGCGGGGATGCCACTCGCGGTTGCCGAGATGATCGTGAACGATGCCCACACCAGCCCTGCAATGGCCGGGATGGTGTTCGAGCGTGCCGGTGCGCGCATGTCGGCGATGTGGCACCTCGTCGTCGATCACGAGACGGTCGGCCCGGTGTTCTCCGAGATGCGCACGGGCTACGACGGCCCAGTGGTGATCAGCCAGGACCTCACCGTGTTCAACGTCACCAAAGAGTCCGTGGTCGTCCGTCAGGCGATCATCAACCCCTACGCCTGGCCCGTCGTCGGGCACTCGAACACGCAGGGACCTCCGATGGCCGCGCAACTCCCGCCGCCGGCCTGGTGGGCCGACGCTCTCATCACCGACTAGACCGATTGAGACGAGGCTCTGCGATGACTGAAGAGCGGCCAGACCCGACGGTGGTCGGCACCGGCGAGCGAGGTTCTCGAGCAGCACTCGCCGGCGCGGTCTTCGCAGTCTTGTTCGTGGCCGGGTGGTTCTTGCTCCAACGAAGTCCGCCGATCGATGCACCAGCCCAGGAACTCATCCGCTACTACACCGACCCCGACCAGCGCTGGGCGTCCGTTGTCGCGGGCCTGTACATCATCCCGTTCGGCGGGATCGCCTTCATCTGGTTCATGGCAGCACTGCGGGATCGGTATCTGCGTTCGGGCGCACCGGAGAACGTCGTCCTGTCGACGGCACAACTGGCATCGGGGACCCTGTACGTCATGGCGATCTTCGCCGTCGCCGCAATCGAATTGTCTTTGGTGTGGATGGCCGACCAACCGCCCGACCCCGACTTCGATGTCGACGCCGCCCGCACGATGGTAGCGTTCGGCGCCGCCATGCGCGAAATCGTGGCCCTCCGGACGGGGGCCGTCTTCATCGCGGTCAGCACGAGCCGAGCGATGCGTTCCGGGCTCTTTCCGCGCTGGTACGGCGTACTCAGCACGATCGCCGCATTCGTGCTGATGTTCACCTACACAGCATTCCCCTTGACCGCGCTGCTGATGCCGATCTGGGTTGTGGCGACCAGCGCACTGGTGATGGTGCAGCGTGTCACCCGAGCGAACCCGATGGGGAACTGAGTGGGTCCGGGCTCGATCGGTGCTCGACTCCTCGGACGCCGGCTCAGGAACGGGCCTTGCGGAGCGGGTTCCGTCGACGAGGCAACAGGCTCCTGGTACCGCGGCACTCGGGCCGGGCCGGTGCAGCCGAGCGCTGGCCCGGGCGGCGTGACACACGATTGGGCAGAGGCCGCGGTTGTGGTTCCGGCGATGCCTCGTCCAGCAGTACGGCGATGTGGCGAGCCCTAACGGCACCTGGCGGTTGGGCCGTCTGCCCGACGACGGGCGCGTTCAATCGCGCGAGGTGGGCGGCGGCTCGGTTCCGAGCCAGGCGATAGCACGCTCGAAGGCCTCATCCAGCGAACCATCGAGCTCGTCACCCTGGGCGATGAGGATTACGGACTCGGGAAGACCAGCGGAGCGCACCTGGGTGATCGTTGCCGGCTGGAGGCCGCACACGAGAACCGCCCCGCCAGTCGCCTGCACTCCCCCTGCGTAGCGTTCCAGGGCCTTGACGAACGTCAGGTTCGATTTCAGGTGCCCACGCAGGCGCATCACAACGACGGCGCCCTCGCCCCCCGGGGTCGGCGTGGGCAAACGGCCGAACAGGTTGGGGACGGACACGAACGCCCCGGCCCCCTCGATGTCGAGAACTGTTACCCGGCCGGGGGGCAGGGACTCGGGCACATCGCCACGGTGCCACTTCCCGGCACCCACCGGCTCGAGGGCGACGATACGGGTCGTTGACGAGCTGTTGACGCCCACGAGGAGCAGCGACAGGATCACCCCGGTCAGCACGGCAATGTGGATCGGGACCAGCAGCGTGGCAGTCATGGTCAGCAGGGCAGCGGCACCCGAGGACTTGCTGGTCCGCCACGTACGAGCCAGCTCCCGTGGCTTCAGCGATCCGAAGCCGGCCAGGATCAGCAGGCCGGCCAGCGCCGGGATCGGAACATCGGACAGGGCTGGGCCCAGCGCCACCACGAACACCAGCATCCACAGCCCGCTGATGATCACCGCCCACCGGGTGCGCCCTCCGGCCATCACGTTGAACGCAGTCTGGCCGACGCTGCCACCGACCGGGATGCCGCCGACCAGGCCCACAGCCAGATTGGACCCGCCCTGGGCGTAGAAGTCCCGGCTGACGTCGTTGCTGGGGCCGTCTGTGTTCGGATAGGCGACCCCGACCCCGGCAGCCTGGACCAGGATCACGATCGTCAGGGCAGCCGCGGAGGTGACCAGGGTGGGAGAGATCAGTCCGAGGTCGGGTACGGCCAGCGGCGGCAGCCCGACCGCGATCGGGCCCGAGGAGGATGCGACGGTCTCCACCTCGGCGTCCATTGCCTTGAGCACCAGCGTCGGGACGACGATCCCGATCAGCGGCGCCAGGGCCGCCAGTTTCCCCCGCCCCAGGACGATGCTGATCACGATCGCGGTGCCTGCTGTGAACATCGAGGCGCGATCGAAGGACTGCCACTGCCGCAGGGTTTTCAGGGCCTTCTCGAGGGTCGATCCGCCGCTGGTCGTCACACCGGTGGCGTCAGCCAGCTGGCCGAGGATCAGGATCAGTCCGACACCGAACATGAACCCGGCCATCACCGACGCGGACACGAACCGCATCAGCCGCGCGAATCCCAACCTAG
>DAOMFH010000309.1:0-3189 GCA_035429705.1 Actinomycetota bacterium | reverse complement strand
GGAGATCTACGGGGGGACCCGCTCGGCCTGGGACTACGGCCCGCTCGGCGTGGAGTTGAAGGAGAACATCCGCCGGCAGTGGTGGCAGTCGGTGGTGCGCGGCCGCGACGACGTGGTGGGGCTGGACTCCTCGGTCATCCTCGCCCCGCAGGTCTGGGAGGCGTCGGGGCACACGCAGGCCTTCGTGGACCCGCTGACCGAGTGCAAGAAGTGCCACAAGCGCTGGCGGGCCGACCAGCTGCTCGAGGCGTACGAGGAGAAGCACGGCCGCGCCCCCGAGAACGGCCTGGCCGATGTGGTCTGCACCAACTGCGGCACGCGGGGTGACTTCACCGAGCCCCGGGACTTCAACGGGATGCTGCGCACCATGGTCGGCCCGGTCGAGGAGGCCGGCGCACTGCACTTCCTGCGGCCCGAGACAGCGCAGGGGATCTTCGTCAACTACCTCAACGTGCTGAACACCTCGCGGCGCAAGCCGCCGTTCGGCATCGGCCAGACGGGTAAGTCCTTCCGCAACGAGATCACCCCGGGCAACTTCATCTTCCGGACCCGGGAGTTCGAGCAGATGGAGATGGAGTTCTTCGTCAAGCCCGGCACCGACGAGGAGTGGCACGAGTACTGGCTGCAGAACCGCTGGGACTGGTACGTCGACCTCGGGATCGACCCGGACAACCTGCGCTACTTCGAGCACCCGCAGGAGGCCCTGTCCCACTACTCCAAGCGGACGGTGGACATCGAGTACCGCTTCCAGTTCGCCGGGTCCGAGTGGGCCGAACTGGAGGGCATCGCCAACCGGACCGACTTCGACCTGAAGACGCACTCCGAGCACTCCGACACCGATCTGTCGTACTTCGACCAGGCCACCGGCGAGCGCTGGGTGCCGTACGTCATCGAGCCGGCGGCCGGGCTCACCCGCTGCGTGCTGGCCTTCCTGCTCGACGCGTACGCCCAGGACGAGGCGCCGAACACCAAGGGCGGGGTGGACACCCGCACGGTGCTGCGCTTCGACCCGCGCCTGGCCCCGGTCAAGGTGGCGGTGCTGCCGCTGAGCCGCCACGCGGACCTGTCCCCGAAGGCACGTGACCTGGCAGCGCAACTGCGCCGGCGCTGGAACGTGGACTTCGACGACGCCGGGCAGATTGGCCGCCGCTACCGGCGCCAGGACGAGATCGGCACCCCGTTCTGCGTGACGGTCGACTTCGACACCCTCGACGACGACGCGGTCACCGTCCGGGAGCGCGACAGCATGAAGCAGGAGCGGATCGGTATCGACCAGGTCGAGTCCTGGCTGGCGCCGCACCTGCCGGCGTGCTGAGTCTCGGGGACTTCGCCCTCGAGGTCCCCGTGGTCCTGGCCCCCATGGCCGGGGTGACCAACCGGGCGTTCCGCCGGCTGTGCCGCCAGTACGGTGCGGGGCTGTACGTCAGCGAGATGGTGACCTCGCGGGCCCTGATCGAGCGCAACGCCGACACCTTGGCTATGTGCACCTTCGACGCCGATGAGTCGCCGCGGTCGCTGCAGTTGTACGGCGTGGATCCGCGGGTCATGGCCGAGGCGGTGCGGATGGTGGCAGGGGAGGACCTGGCCGATCACATAGACCTGAACATGGGCTGCCCGGTGCCGAAGGTCACCAGGAAGGGAGGCGGGGCGGCCCTGCCCTGGAAACTGGGGTTGTTCCGCGAGATCGTGCGGGCGGCCGTGCGCAACTCGGATGGCCGGCCGGTGACGGTGAAGATGCGCATGGGCATCGACGACGAGCATCTGACGTACCGGGACGCCGCCCGCATCTGCGCCGACGAGGGGGTCGAGTGGGTGGCCCTGCACGCCCGCACCGCACTGCAGATGTACTCCGGCCAGGCGCACTGGGACGCGATCACCCGGTTGGTCGAGGACCTGTCCCCGCTGCCGGTGCTGGGCAACGGGGACGTCTGGAGCGCGCAGGACGCGGTCGACATGATGAGCCGGACCGGCTGTGCCGGGGTGGTGATCGGGCGGGGCTGCCTGGGCCGGCCCTGGCTGTTCGGCCAGCTGGCGCACCGGTTGGGCGACGGGCCGCCGGTGCCGGACCCGACGAAGGCGCAGGTCTGCGAGGTGCTGCGCAGGCATGCCGGGCTGCTGGCCGAGACGTTCGGGGAGCACAAGGGCTGCCAGGAGATCCGCAAGCACATCGCGTGGTACTTCAAGGGCTACCCGGTACCCCAGCAGGTGCGTCTGCGCCTGGCCCACGTGAGCAGCCTGGCCGAGTTGGACGACCTGCTGGCGATGGTCGCCGGGCACGAACCCGGCTACGTGCCCACGACTGAGTTGCTGGCCGGGCCGCGCGGACGGACCTCCCGGCTCAAGCGGGTCGCGGTGCCGGAGGGCTGGCTGGACAGCCGGGAGCTGAACCCGGGGCAGGCGACGCTGGTGCAAGACGCCGAACTGTCGGTCAGTGGAGGCTGAGCGTCCACAGCCAACCGGACTCGTACACAGTCCTGGGGCCGCTCCCGGCGTTCGTCTGCCACACTTGACCCATGTCCACCCCCGTGCTTCTGGAGCGCCGCACTGCGCGCCCCCATGCCCGGCGGAAGACCACGAAGCGGTCCCGATTCGTCGGGTTCCTCGTCGTGCTGATGCTCCTGTCATTGATCGCCGTGGTGCTGCTGCCGGTGTACGCCGGTTGGCGGGTGGTGTCGGCGGGCGGCGTCGACGACCGGCGGGCCACCGACGCGATCGTGGTCCTGGGTGCGGCGCAGTACAACGGAAAGCCCTCCCCGGTGCTGGCCGCCCGGCTGGATCATGCCGCGGTGCTCTATCGGCAGTCCGTGGCGCCGCGGATCATCACGGTGGGAGGCAAGCAGCCCGGTGACCGGTACACCGAAGCAGGCGCGGGAATGCACTACCTGACCCAGCAGGGGGTGCCGACTGCGGACATCGCGGCGGTTCCGGCCGGGCGGGACACCAAGCAGAGCCTGATAGCCGTGGCGAAGATGGCCGAGCGGGAGGGGTGGCGAAGCGTGACCCTGGTGTCCGATCCGGCCCACATGGCCAGGGTGGACGCGATCGCCGAACACCTCGGGTTCCAGGCCCACCTGAGCCCGACGCGCAAGGGCGACGGAACCGCGCTGACCACCGAGTACGTCGCGCGGGAGACCGCGGGGCTGCTGGCCTTCCAGTTGGTGCAGCAGTGGGACACGCCCGCGCCGCTCG